>JAPPBK010000449.1 GCA_026705105.1 Chloroflexota bacterium
TGACCAGGTGGTAGAGCCAGTTGGCTGCGCCGGGCAGCGTCACCGGACCGCCGGTCTCCAGCGACGGCATGTAGCGGAACAGTTGGTACAGGTCGGCGCGGGGCACATCGGCGGGCGGATCGACCAACTGTTCGACCGTCTCCTCGTAGCCCTGCGCGACGAGCCGTTCCAGCTCGTCGCGGGACGCGCCAAACCCGGCCCGGCGCATCAGGTGCGCCATCTCGGCGATTTCGTGTGCATCCGACATAATCAACCTCTGCGCTCTCTGCGACCGCCGCAACCGCGGCATGTCCTCACGCGCAAGCTAACGCGATTCAAACGACCACGTGCGCCGCTCGGCTTCCCAGCCTCTGTGGCCACAGGGGCCGGCTCGGCTTCCCCTCTCCCCCCGCCGCCGCCAGGCGTCAGCCCCTTCCCCTCTCCCCCCGCCGCCAGGCGGAGGGAGATGCCGAAAGCCTGCCCCCGCGACGGCGGGGGGCAGAGGGGGGGCTTCCCCCGTCGGGGTCTGCGGGTTCGTCGTCGTCGCCGGACTCGGCGTGGTCGGGTCGGAGGGCGCGCATGACGGCGGCGAGGTTGGGGTTGCGGGGCGAGAGGATGGAGACCAGCTTGCAGGCGGCGTCGACCTGGATATGAGGCGGGAGCCCGTCTCCGGCCAACTCGGTCAGCCGCTGCACGGCGGATCGGAAGTTGAGGTCGATGCGCACGCCGGTTCTCCTCTCGGTGTGGGATCGATGGTATCAGGACATGCGTGCTGATAAGGTAAGGGGGCGCTCCGCCATTGCTGTGAGACAATCCAACCCATGACCACCGAAACCGCCCGCGAGGAAGCTGTCAACCCGCTTCTCGGACAACTCCTCCGCGCCCGAGGCATCAATGCCCGCGCCGAGCGACGCAGCCGCGGCGACGCACCCGATATCCGTTTCGAACTCCGCACCGGCGAGCTCGTCCTGATCGAGTGCAAGTGGGAGTCCAACCGACCCGCACTCGACGCTCAGCTCGACCAGCGGGTCCACGACTTCCCAGACGCCGTCGCCCGCGTCGGCGTCCTCTACCACGACGCCCTGAAGCACGTCGACGACATCCAGGACGAGCTCGAGTACACGCTCAATCTCCAGTGGTACCTGCACAGCTCGCGCGACCAGGTCTTCGACGACCAGACGCTGCGTGAGGGAACCATCGAGCAGTTCGCCGATCACCTGCGCCTGCTGCCACTGGAAATCGAGGGCGTCGACCGCGTTGTCGCCGCAGCGGGCGCAGTTGGCTATGCGCTCGATCTGGCTGCTTCCGAGCTACGGAATCACGCCAGAGTCGCTCGGCTCATTGCTGATGCGATCGCCGAAACCGATGACGAGAAGGACAAGGCCTCCGCACAGCGAATCGGTTGTCTCGTGCTCTTCAATGCGCTCGCGTTCCAGGATCGGCTTGCAGGCTTGCGCGACGATGTTCCCTCGCTCAACGAGGTGTCCGGCGACGACATTTCGAAGCTCGAAGCCGCCTGGCGCGCAATCTGCGATGAGATTGACTACGTTCCGGTCTTCGAACTCGCCGCGGACCTTGCCAAGATTCTTGGATATGCCCCGGCGCCGGTTCCGCGACTGGTGCTGCGACCTCTGCTGCGGGCCGTCGAGCAAACCCGACTCGTCGAAGGGCACGACCTCTCCGGCCGCCTCTTCCACACCCTGCTCTCCGACGCCAAGTTCACCGGCGCTTACTACACCTCCGTCCCCGCCGCGACGATGCTGGCGCGGCTCGTCTTTGAGGGCTGGCCAGCCAACGTCGACTGGGCCGATCACGAGTTCCCCGGCTCGCTCACCGTCGCCGATCTCGCCTGCGGCACGGGGACACTGCTAATGGCCGTCGCCGCCGAGGCGGAGCGTCGACACGAAGCCGCGGGCGGCTCGCAGTCGGCCGAGTTGCACAAGGCGATGGTCGAGCAGGCGCTACACGGTTACGACGTCCAACTCTCCGCCATCCACTTCGCCGCCACCAGCCTCGCCATGCTCAATCCGCAGATCGAGTTCGACCGCATGAACCTCTACGTCATGGACTACGGCGCGGAGGACGGCAAGGCCGCGCTCGGTTCGCTCGACTTCTTGCTCGACGACGAAGTGCCGGTGCAGCTCGCCCTGTCGCCCACGCAATCGCAGGGCGCGGAGCGCGTCTCAGGCGAGGGGCCGCAGGGTGTCGAGGCCGGCGTCACCGCCAAGCTACCCGAACTCGATCTCGCAATCATGAACCCGCCGTTCACCCGCTCCGTCGGCGGCAATCTGCTGTTCGGCAGTCTGCCCAAGGACGAACGCCGCAAGCTGCAAGACGAGTTGTCTCGACGCCTCAAGTCGAGGCAGGCCACAGCCACCGCCGGACTCGGCGCGGCCTTCGTCGCCGCCACCGCTCCGAAGCTGCGACCCGGCGAGGGGCGCATCGCCCTGGTTCTGCCGGCGACGGTCTGCACGGGACCATCATGGGCACAGACCCGAGCCTTGATCGAGCGCGATTTCAATCTCGACACGGTGATCGTCTCGCACGACCCGACGCGCTGGAACTTCTCCGACAGCACCGACCTTTCCGAAGCCCTGCTTATCGCCACTCGACGAAGTCAACAGGAAGAGACCGACGACCACCGGACTTCCTTCGTCAACCTCTGGCGCAACTCTCCCAGCGTCTTTGAGGCGGGCAGAGTCGCCGACGCGATCGCATCGACCACGCCGGCGGAGTTTGAGGAATCCGGGTCGGCACTGCTGACCGTCGATGGGCAACACATGGGCGAAGTGGTGTCGATGCCCGAGGCGAGGCTGAACGGCGGTAAGTGGTCCGGAGTCCAGTTCGCGCGAGCTGATCTCACCCGCAGCGCCGTTCGTCTGCTCAATGATGGCGAGCTGCTAGTACCTGGGAATGGCGCCGCACCTGTGGAACTTTGCCCCCTGGGAGAGCTTGGGGAGATCGGACCGGATCGGCGGGACCTGTGGGATGGCTTCGAGCGCACCGATGCGATTACCGCCTACCCGATGGTCGAGAATCATGACACCGATCGGCGGCGCTCTATGGCTGCCAGTGCCGACAAGTATCTGGCGCCACTGGTCGAAGCCCGTCCTGGTCGCAATCTGAAGCCGCTCAACACCTTGTGGCCAAAGGCGGGCCGGCTCCTGATTTCTGAACGCTTGTGGCTGAACACGACGCGCATCGTCGCTATGTGTGCCGATAGAAACGTGCTGTCGAACGTGTTCTGGCCAGTTAAGCCCAAGAGCGAGTCATGGTCCGAACCCCTCGCTGTCTGGCTTAACAGTAGTCTCGGCTTGCTGACGCTCTTGGCGAGACGAACCACGACCAGAGCAGGCTGGTCGGCGATGAAAAAAGCAGACCTCAAGCGGCTACCCGTCCTGGACGTTCGACAGCTCACCGACGACCAGCTCGCCGACCTCTCCAACCTCTTCGACGAACTCGCCAACGCCAGCTTCGAGCGCCTCCCCGCCATGGTCGATTGCCCAACCCGCACCCGCCTCGACGAGGGCCTGTCGGAGATTCTCGGTCTGCCAAATCTGCTTCCACTCCGTCGGCTGTTGGCGTCGGAGCCGGTCGTCTCGAATCGGCGGCTTTAGCTCTCGTACATCGAGTTTGTATTCTGAATCACTCTTGCGGAACTGGAGATTACGGACGTGCCACAACCGCTCTCAACAAGGAACCCATTGAACAGGTACCCCTTCCAGTTGTTGATCAATGACCAGGTAGGGATGATCAGTTCAGGCACCGGCTTCTTCTACTCTCTGGACGACAAACTGTTCCTTGTCACCAATTGGCACAATGTAAGCGGCAAGAATCCGTTCACAGGGGCGCCTCTACACGGCAGTGGCCGACTTCCTCTGACACTCACTGGAAAACTAGCCACAGTCATGGAAGACGGCGAGTCTTTCGCCTTCGTTGGCCGTACGCTCGAACTGTACAAAGACTATTCGCCGATATGGCTGGAGCATCCGGAGCTTGGTTCGGGCTGCGATGTTGTCGCGATACCATTAGACTCGGCAGAGAAGATACCACCGGGGATGCACAAGCCTGTCAACACCTACTCAGACACCAAGGTTCCAGTGAGCCCTGGAGGAGTCGCTTTTGTTGTTGGATTCCCAAAAGGAATCAGTGTTGGTCCAGGTTTGCCTTTGATGAAATCAGGCTACATCGCCTCCGAGCCTGACTACGACGCAGCGATAGGAGGAGAGGTTGGTAACGTCGGCGGCCTCAAGGGAGGGCTTCGCATCCCGGCTTTCTTTCTCGACATACAGACTCGACCTGGTATGTCGGGATCACCAGTCTTCGCCTCATACACTGGACTGTGGGATCCCGAAGATCCGTACGGAACAGCCAGGCCGGAAGGCGAGATGCGATTGACGGGTTCAACCAGAATCGGCACCGGTTTCGAGTTCGTAGGTTGCTATAGCGGACGAGTGCAAGAAAAGGAGAACGAGGCCATCCTCGGATTGTGTTGGCGTGAGGACACAATCAAGTCAATCTGCGAGGGTGGCAGGCAAGGCGCCCACCCTCACGTCCGATGAGCTACCTATGACTAGAGATTCCTGCGGCCTCGGCTACAACCCGTACACGGACGCGAAGTAGGGGGCAGGTCCCTGAGCGGGGTCAGGGACTGGGGAGCCCCCCTCTGCCTTCGGCATCTCCCCCCGCGCGGCGCGGGGGGAGAGGGGACGGAGCGGGCGCCTGAGCGGGGTCGGGGACTGGGCGGCTTAGTCTGCGGCGACGTTGGCCGACGTGGGTTGGGGCGAGGCGGCGGTGACTCGCCAGCCGGCGGCGCGGAGGCGTTCTTGCCAGAACGCGGCGTAGCGACCTTCCCGCTCCAACAGCTCCGCGTGCGACCCGCGCTCGACGATCCGGCCCTCGTCGAGCACCAGGATCTGATCGGCGGCCTGGACGGTCTGCAGCCGGTGCGCGACGACGACCAGGGTCTTGTTGTGCGTCAGCTCACGCAGCGCCTGTTGGACCGAGCGCTCGTTGATCGGGTCGAGCGCTGCGGTCGCCTCGTCGAGCAACACGATCGGCGAGTTCTTGAGGATCGCCCGGGCGATGGAGACGCGCTGGCGCTCGCCGCCGGAGAGCCGCGCCCCGGCCTCGCCGACTCGCGCATCCCAGCCTTCCGGCAGGCGCTCGGCGATCTCGTCGACGCGGGCCAGCGAGGCCGCCGCCCGAACTTCCGCGTCGGTCGCGTCGGGCCGGCCGAGGCGGATGTTCTCCTCGATCGTGCCGTCGAACAGGTAGACGTCCTGGAAGACGACGGAAATCTGGCGCATCAGCACTTCGGTCGAGAGGTCGCGGACGTCAACGCCGCCAATCCGCACCGTTCCCAGGCTGGTATCCCAGAATCGCGCAATCAGGCGCAGGATCGTGGTCTTGCCGGCGCCGGAGGGTCCGACGACGGCGGTCATCGTGCGCTCGGGCGCGGTGAAGCTGATGTCGTCGAGGACCGTGTGTTCTTCGTAAGCGAAGCTGACCGAGTCGAACTCGATGGCCGCGCCCGCCGGCTCGGTCGACGACTCCGACTCCGGCAGCGGGTCGGTGGCGAACAACGTCTCCATGCGGTCCAGGCTGTTGCGGCTGATCCGCAGCGCGCCGCCGAGGTCGGCGGCTTCGATCATCGGATCGACGTAGCGGGCGGCGAGGACGAGGATGGCCAGCAGTTCGGCGACTTCGATGTCGCCGCCCAGCGCGAGGTTGAGTCCGAACAGGATCAACACGGTGAACGCGATCTGCACCACGAGCACGAATCCGGCGAGTCCGGGCGCGGCGATCAGCAACTGGGCGCGGCCCGCGTCGCGTTGCTCTTGCAGGGCGTCGTCGAGCTGCTTGAAGCTGCGCGTCGCGTAGCCGAACCCGCGCAGCACGGCCTGCGCCTGCGAGAACTCGACCACGCGATTGGAGGCGTCGACCTTGGCGTCGTCGTGTCGGTGATCGGTGTGGGCCACGAGGCCGGTCGACCAGCGATAGACCAACCAGGCCAGCGGCGCCGTGATCGCCGCGGCCAGGGCGAGTCGCCAGTCGAAGGCGAACATCACGATGATCACGGTGACCGGAGTCACGAACGCGTTGACCACCGGGCGCAAGAGGTGGGCGGGGACGCCCATCACATCAATCACGCCCTGGCTGGTCAGGCGGCCCAGGCTGCCGACGCGCGTGACGTCGAACCAGCCCAGCGGCAACTGGGCGATCTTGTCGCCCAGGCGCTCGAACAGGCTCCTGGCCAGGTTGATGGCGGAGATGAACCCGAGCATCTGGGTGACCCAGCGCACGATGCCGTAGGCGGCAAGCACGCCGGCCATCGCGCCGAGCCAAGCCCAGGCGGTGTCGTAGTCGCCGTCGAACGTGGCCCGCAGCAACGGCACCAGCAACGCGAAGCCGACCCCCATCAGCACGCCCTCGAGCGCGAGCCCAAAGATGTTTGCCCGTAGAGTGCGTCCGTGGGGCAGGGACGCGGGCAGAAGTTGCAGCAGTTTGAAGATCATCCGACTACCTCCGCGACCCGGCTCGCTTCCCAGAGACGGCGGTACGTTCCTTCGAGCGCCAGCAACTGGTCATGCGTGCCCTGCTCAATGATCTGCCCGCGGTCCAACACGCAGATCTGGTCTGCGCCGACGATGGTGTGCAGGCGGTGCGCGATCACGAGCAGCGTGCGACCGACGATCAGTTCGGAGATTGCGTCCTGGATCGATGCCTCGGCCTCCGGATCGGCGAAGGCGGTCGCCTCGTCGAGCACAAGGATCGGGGCGTCGGCGAGGATCGCGCGGGCGATTGAGACCCGCTGCGCCTCGCCGCCGGAGAACAGCGCGTCCTCGCCGGCGATGGAGTCGTAACCGCTCGGCAGCTCGAGGATTCGCTCGTGAATCTGCGCCGTCTTGGCCGCCGCCACGACTTCATCCAGCGGCGCGTCGGGCCGCGAGAGGGCGATGTTGTCTCGAATCGACATGCGCAACAACTGCACGTCCTGGAAGACCAGACCGACATTGCGGTAGAGCTCGTTGCTACTGATTTCGTCGACCGGCACGCCGCCGATCGTGATCCGCCCCTCGGACGTGTCCCAGAAGCGGGGCAGCAGCCGTGCCAGCGTGCTCTTGCCCGATCCCGACGGACCGACCAGCGCGGTGACGGTGCCGGGTTCAAGGGTAAGGTCGATGCCGCGGACCGCCTCGTTCTCGCCGTCGTAAGAGAAGCTGACGTTCTCGAATGCGACGCGGGTGCCGACGGGTACGCGGGCTTGCTCAGACTCGGGCAGAGACGGCGTGTCCAGCACCTCCGCCACGCGATCGGCGGCGCGATGGGCGAGCATCAGGTCGTTCTGGGCGAAGGACAGCGTCAGGAAGGCGGCGGCCAGGCTCGGTCCGAGGATGATGAAGGGCAGCAGGTCGATCGCCTCAATCGCTCCGCTGGCGGTCATGCCCAGGCCGATCGCCAGAATGACGACCATTGCGAAGATCGGCGACATCACCGTGTTGCCGGCGGAGATCCAGGGAATCTGGCCCCTGACCCACTCCCAGAAGTAGTCGACGAACCGGTTCGCGTGCTCGACGAATTGACGATACGAGCGCCGCGCCTGGCCGAACGTCTTGACAACGGCGATGCCCTGGACGAAGGCGACCGAGGAGGCGTTGACGTCCTCGAGCGCCCGGTCGTAGGCGACCATCTTCTGGCTGAAGCCGCGATACATGAAGGCGTAGAGAAAGACGCC
Source organism: Chloroflexota bacterium (assembly GCA_026705105.1). Lineage (GTDB taxonomy): Bacteria > Chloroflexota > Dehalococcoidia > Bin125 > Bin125 > Bin125. The sequence goes on from JAPPBK010000449.1 coordinate 7,718, forward strand.
GCCGACAATCGGGATCAGCGCAGCGAGCGCCATCCGCCAGTCGATGATGAACAGGTAGATCAGCGCGGTGACCGGCGTGACTACCGCGCCGACGATGTTGGTGTAGGAGTGACCGACGATGTGATGAAGGGTTGAGACGTCGTCCTCGAGCGCCTTCTTGACCGCGCCCGCGTTGCGGTCGTTGAACCATCCCAGCGGCACCGTGCTGAGCTGAGCGGCCATGTTGCGTCGCAGGTAGAACTGGAAGTCGACGTCGGCCAGGTGGGTAATCGCGCCCGAGGCCATTTTGAAGATGAACTGGAGCAGCATCGCGCCCGCGCCCAGACCGGCGATCAGCCAGGCCTTGCCCTCGTCGGTCGGACCTTCTGCCAGCAGCACGCGGCCGATCTCGGCAACAGCGATGAACGGCATCACACCGAACGCCGAACTGATCGCCTGCAACAGGCAAGCAACGGCGATCGTCGGTCTCAACGGCGCAACCAGACGTCCGACCTGGGAGCCGGGCGGCCTCGCCTCCTGTTCGATCCCTGCGAGTTGCGCGCTCGCTGCTTCTGCGGTGGTCATCGGCGGCTCCTGTCGGGCGGATCGACTGGTTGCAGATTTATCACAACAAATGCAAAATAACAATCGAGGCGCTCATGGCTGAGTTTCCCTGCAGGCGCATGTCAATTGACTGCCTATTCCTGCGCGCGGCCCCGTGACCGCAACTGAGGCATGACGTCGGCTGCAAAACGACGAATCGAGTCGAGCGTCGCCTGCGGTTCGCCTATGGGCTCCATGTACAGCGCGAAACTGCGCGCGCCGGTGGCGTCGATGAACTCGTCGAACCATTCGATCACTCGCTGCGGCGGGCCGACCGGGCTCTGCCCGATCACGCTCTCAACAAGCGCGGGAGTCATCTCGGCACGCGCTGACAGATCCAGGTCGGGGTCCTGCAGACCGGGATGATTGCCGGTGTTGAACGACGCCAGCATCCCGGCAGACATCCGCGCTCGGGCGGACGACTCGTCGTCCTCAACCAGGCAGGGGATGGCGTGCAGGTGATCGATCTCACCGTCCCAGCCGTGTTCCTGCGCGAAGCTGCGGTACAGCTCAATCGTCTTGACTCGGCTCTCCACGTCGGCGGCGAAGTAGAACTGCAGCGGCAGGCGCAGGCGCGCGGCGACTTCGACCGCCTCCGACGTGGCCGTCGCGACGTACATCGGAGGATGGGGCTGTGTTCGCGGCCGCGGCCGCACGGTCACCGACTGGTACGGAAACAGTTCGTTCTCACTGGTGACTGCGCGATTCGACAGGGCGTCGATCACCGCCGTCACGATTGCTTCGATGCCGACCGACCAGCGTTCGGTGGGAATCGACAGGACCTCGTAGTCGAGCGAGTATCCGCCGCGTCCGAGACCGAGATCGAGCCTGCCTTCGCTGACTTGATCGAGAATCGCCACTTGCTCGGCGAGGGTGATCGGGTGGACCAGCGGCGCCAGAACCACGGCCGTGCCGACGCGGATACGCTGAGTTAGCCCCAGCAGATAGCCGGCCAGCGTCAGCGCCTGGGAGCAGACGCCGAAGTCGATGAAGTGATGTTCGGTCACCCAGAGTCGGTCGTAGCCAAGCGACTCCGCCAGGCTGGCGGAATCGACCGAAAGCTGCAGCGCGGCGGCATCGTCGACACTCTCGAAGGCGCCATTGTTGAGAAACAGGCCAAACTGCATAGGGTCATCTCCATCTAGGACGCCGCCACGGCGCGGTACTCGTCCTCTTCGAGTTGGCGAGCCGCGAGCGTGCGGCTCAGCGAAACAGCGGAGTCGAGCAGCTCTCGCGATTCCGCCGCCTGCGGATCCCGCACAAACTCCGCCATCGAAGCGATCTCGACCAGCTTTCCCTCGTCGAGCACGCCGACTCGGTGGGCAAACTCATGGGCGAGCGCAAGGTCGTGGGTGATGAACAGCAGGCTGATCGACGTTTCGTTCTGGATGCGCTTGAGCAGGTCGATGATCTGCCGTTGGACGATGGTGTCGAGCGCCGTCGTGATCTCGTCACAGACCAGAATCTTCGGTTCGGCGGCGAGCGCTCGCGCGATCGCTGCTCGTTGTTGTTCTCCCCCGGACAGCTCGTGCGGTCGACGCCTGGCCAACGCCGGATCGAGTTGGACCTGGTCGAGGAGTTGCGCCAGGCGATCTGTGGCCGTCGAGCCGCCGAGGCCGCGCGTGTGGCGAATCGATCGCAAGATGCCATCGCCCACGCTGCGTCGAGGATTGAACGACTCTTCGGGATTCTGCGGCACGAGCTGAATCGCCGCGCGCTGCGTTTGATCCCTGCTACGCAAGCGCGCGGGGATTGGCGATCCATCGAGCCGCAGTTCACCGGCATCGGGTGGATGCAGGCCGACCAGCGCCCGGGCGATCGTCGACTTGCCGCTGCCGGAGCGGCCGATCAAGGCCAGGGTCTCGCCGGACGCCAGGTTGAAGGCGACATCCTGGGCGGCGCGAATCGTGCGTCTGCCCCGGCCCCGGCCCAGGTTGAACCGGACCGACAGACGCCGCACTTCCAGCACGGGCGCCGGTTCGGTCGCGTCCGGTACCGCTGCCGGCTCGTCGACCGCGATGTCGGGCGATGCCGCCACCAACGCTTTCGAGTAGGCGTGGTCCGGCGAATCGAGGACGTGTCGCGCCGCGCCGCGCTCGACCACCTCGCCACTGCGCAGCACAATCACCTCGTCCGCCATCCGAGCGACGGAGGCCAGATCGTGGGAAATCAGCAGGGTCGCCGCCGCCTGCTCATCGCGAAGACGTTCGACCAGCGAGAGCATCAGTCGCTGTGTCGTCGGATCGATCGAGCTGGTCGGCTCATCGAGGATCAGCAGGCTTGGCTGATTGGCAATCGCACGGGCCATTGCGACACGCTGCTGCTGGCCGATCGAGAGCTGGTGCGGGAAGCGCCGACGGAAGGAATGATCGCTCGGCAGATTGACCAGCTCCAGCAACTCCTGCGTTGGTTCCGACTTCGCCAGGCGGCGCTCCTCGACCAGGTCTTCGACGCGCATGGTCGGCGTCAGGGTCGAAGCGGGATTTTGGGGCAGATAGGCAATCGATTCTCGCCGCAGGCGACGCAGCTCGGCTTCGCTCAGTCCGAACATGTCTTGACCCTGGAAGCGGACTTCGCCGCCGACCATGCGCATCCCAGGCCGGATAAAGCCCAGCAGGGCCAGGCCGAGCGTCGTTTTGCCGGAGCCGGAGCCTCCCACGGCGGCCAACGTCTGGCCCGGCTCCAGGTCGACGCTGACGCCGCCGAGGATGTGCGCATCCAGGCGGCCGCGGATGTCGAGATCACGTACTTCGATCATCGGGCGACCTGCCTCGCAAACCGGTCGGCAAGCAGATTCACCGGTATCGTCAGCAACAGCACGACGACTGACGGCGCGATTGTGGCCCACGGATTGAGCCCGGCGCCGCCGATGTTCTCAGAGATCATCGAGCCCCAATCGGTCGAAGGCGGCGGCGGACCGAAACCGAGGAAGCCGGCCGCTGCCACAAGGTAGATCGCGCCGATGAACCGTAGACCCGCGTCGGCGAGCAACGGGCGGACGAGATTGGGCAGCACATCGCGGACCAGGATGGTCGGCGCGGCTTCGCCAATCATGCGCGCCTGCTCAACGTAGCCGCTGTGGATGATCGGAAATGCGGCGGCGCGGGCGTAGCGAGTCGTGAACGGAATCGAGGCGATGATCACCGCCAGAGCCAGTACCCAGTGCTGCGCGCCAAAGCGGTGAAAGAGCACCAGCGCGACGAGGATCGACGGAATCACGGCAAACACGTCCATCACCCGCATGATCACGTCGTCGCGCCGCAGCGCAGCCGCGGCGACGCCCAGCACTCCGCCAATCAGAGTGGCCAGCGCGGTCGCCACGATAGGAATGATCACGATCGGTCTGCCGCCGTGCAGGATGCGCGACAACACATCGCGACCGAGGTGCTCTGTGCCGAACACGCCAACCTCAGGGTCGAACGGAAGCGACGTGACCTCGCCCCTGCCGTGCGGCGCGATCAGGGGACCGAACAGGGCAATGAACAGCACGGCCAGCAGCAGCGCCGATAGCGCGACAGTCATCGGGGAGAGGCGAGCCGTTCGTGCTCGCTGCTCGCCGATTGCGAGGATGTCCTGGCCGGCCAATGAGGTCATCCTGCCGTTCTCCGCTCCGGGGATGCGAAGAACCCCACTGCGTCCGCGACCTGGAAGCCGATGATCACGGCCGCCGCCTGGATCAGTCCGATCGCCTCGATCACCGGAGCGTCGCGCAGAGCGACCCGATCGACGAGCTGCGAACCGAGACCGGGAAAGGCGAAGATGCGCTCGACCACGACCGCGCCGCCGACCAGGAAGGGCACCATGAAGGCGAGCACCTGGACCGTCGTCGGAATTGCGGAAGGCAGCAGGTGTCGGATCAGCACGCGCGACTCGTTGAGTCCGGCGAGACGCGCGGCCTGCACGTGCGGCATCCGCGCCGCGTCGGCGACGGCGGCTCGAATCAACCGCGCTCCATAGGCGCCGCCGACGATGCTGAGCGAGATCACGGGCAGCACCAGGATCTCCGGTCTCGAAAACGGCGTGCCGTCTCGGGGCACCAGCGAGACCGCCGGCAGCCAGCCCAGCTCGAGTCCGACCACGGAAATCAGGATCCCGGCGATGATGAATTCGGGTACCGAAACCGCGCTCAGCGATGCCGCAGAGATCAGGCTCGAGGTCCTCGTGCCGTCCCGCACGCCGCTCAGTGCGGCCAGCGTCAGCGCCACCACGACAATCGCCGCGAATGCCGTCACGGCCAGGATGGCCGTGTTCCGCGCCGGACGCCCGATCAGCTCGTCGACCGGATGCTGTGTGCGGACCGACTCTCCCAGGTCCCCTTGCAGCATGCCCCAGAGCCAGCTTGCATAGCGGACCGGAATCGGATCGTTGAGATTGAGTTGTTCGCGTAGGACGTCCAGGCGTTCCGGCGTCGCGTTGATGCCCAGGATTTGTTGCGCCGGATCGCCGGGCAACAGTTCAACGGCGGCGAAGAGGATCATGCTGACCACGAGCAGCGTCGCAATCGCGGACGCCATGCGCATGGCTGCGTAGCTCAGGCCCGCAGGCATCTCATCCCTCTCGCTCAAGCGCGCGACCCGGCAGCACTCCCCTAGGTCGGCGAGATCACCAGCTCCTGGAACTTGACCAGCCCGTCGCTGACCAGGTTGACGTTCGAAATGGTGGGTTTGTAAGCCAGGATCATCTGTTGGTAACCCCAGACGACAATGGCACCTTCATCCCAAATGATCTCTTGGGCGCGAAGCAGGTGCCGCTCTCGCTCGTCTGGGTCGACGGCACTCTGCGAGGCCAGCAACGCCTCGTCCAACTCAGGCGACCGTGACGCGGTTGGATTGAACACCGCATTGCTGCCAACGAAGGACGGCATGTGCACCGACGGCGGCCGATTGACGAAGTAGATCGCCTGCAGTGGAGTCGAGAGGAGCCGTTCGAAATCTCCAAAGAAGGCGTCGGCCGGCACTTCCTCAATGCGCAGCGTCACGCCGGCCTCCGCCAGTTGAGATGCCAGGATCTCGGCGGACGCGACCACGCCAGGCGCGATCTCGCTGGCGACGATGTCGAGTTCGGTGATCCCGTGGATCGCAAAGATCTCGGTCGCCCGCTCCAGGTCGCGCGTGCGCTGCGGCAGTCCATCGTGATATCCAACCAGACCCTTCCCCGGGAGGTCGTTGCCGATGTCACCCTGTCCTAGCAGCACAGAATTGACCAGCGCCTCGCGGTCGACCGCGAGCCGGACGGCCTCGCGCACTTCCGAGTTGTCGAACGGCGGCAGCGACGTGTTCATGATGAAGCACATGACTGAGGAACCGGCATTCGTGCGTTCGATCACGATCTCGTCGTTGCCTTCTTCCGCTCTCGCGATCGACGGCGGGAGCTGGTAGGCGAAGTCGATCTCTCCCGATTTGAGCGCGTTGATTCGCGCCGTCGAGTCGTTGATCGGCACCGTGACGATGCGATCGATCGCCGGCCGCGGCCCCCACCAATCGTCATTGCGCACGAGCTCGTAGCCGTCCACGCCGTCGTTGGAGACGATACGGAACGGACCGGAGCCGATCGGCAGCGTGAAGTCGGTCTCGCCGCGTGGAACCACGGGCACGAACAGCGCGAGGATCGAGTCAAGGAAATCGCCGCGTGGCCGCAGCAGCGCAAGCTCCATCGTGCGATCATCGACTGCTCTCGTGTTCTCCCAGTCGACGTCGAAGAAGTATTGAGCGTAGATTTGACTGGTTTCCCAGTTACCCAGGAACTCGATCGAGTGCAGCAGATCATCAGCGGTGACGGGACGTCCGTCGTGGAACGTCGCGCCTTCCCGCACCGTGAGCGTCCATACGGTCGCATCCTCGTTCGAGGCGATGCTCTCGGTAACGCCTAGCTTTAGTCCGCTGTCATCGTGTAGTGCCAGGAAGTCGTAGATTCCAATGACAGCGTGGTAAGCGATGACGGAAGTGAGGTTGCGGGGGTCCACCGGCCCGCCAAGTCCGGCGAGCGCCGAGAAGCGCAGCGTGCCGCCGGTCGCCTCGGCGCCCATCGCCTGCTCTTCCTGCTGCTGCGCCTGCTGGGCAGGGGCGGCCTGTTGCTGCTCTTGCTGTGTCGGCTGCTCGGCGACGACCTGCTGCTGATCTTGTTGTGTTGCGGCAGGCGCCGACTGCTGCTCGGCCTGCTGCTGTTGCTCGGCAGGCGCGGGCTGCTGCTGCTCTTGCGTCGCAGTGGCCGCAGGCGCCGGCTGGTCGTCGTCATCGTCGCCGCAACCGACGAGCGCGAGCGCCGATGCGCCGACGCCGGCCGTCGCGGCCGCGCGCAGGAAGCCTCGGCGGCTAAATCGGAAGGTGGATCGTCGTGTCACGTGTTGGCCCAATCATGGTGTTGATGCCGCCAGCTTATGCTTTTCTACATAATGTGCAACCAACTGCAGAAAGCGGAGTCTGCGCTTCTGCTGGCTGCACTTGAGATCTGGCCCCAGCGCAGTCCGGCGGTCGTCCAGCCAATCCGACCCAGGTGCTAGCTCGTCAGCACGATGTCCTGGAACTTGATCAGTCCGTCGCCGACCAGGTTGACGTTGGTCACATGGGGCGCGTAGGCCAGGATC
>JAPPBK010000162.1 GCA_026705105.1 Chloroflexota bacterium
TTACTTCAACGAGCTGGTCGAACTGATCAGAACCGAGGCGTCCGTGTTCCTGGCCGACAGCGCGAGCATCGAATCGATCGAGTACTACTCCACGGTCATCACGATCAACGGCGCAAGCGGCGAGATCATCAGCCAGATCACTACCGCAGAGTTTCAGTCCGACGGGAACGACGTAGAGTTCACCACCAGCATCTTCCTGCTCGCCGATGTCCCCGTCGCGTTCTCCGATCCCGGCAGCTAGAGCCGTTACCAGATACCCGTCGCCCCGCGTCCGTTCCCATCGTGCTAGCCTGCCCTGCACTGTCACGGCGCGCGCAGAGCGAACTTCGGGCGGAACGCATCATCGCCCGGACTACCGCGCCCAGGGAAAGGACGACCGGATGACGACCCGCAACTATTGGACCCGGATGAACCGCAGCAAGATGTCGAGGCGCTCGCTCCTGCGAGCCTCGGCCCGCGCCGGTGTGGGCGCGGCCGGACTCGCGTTGGTGGGTTGCGGAGACGACGATGACGATGGTCAGACCGCCGCCCAGGTGCAGCAACAGGCCGAGCAGCAGGAAACGATGGCCGAGCAGCAGGCCCAGCAGCAGGACCAACAGGACGCCGCACAGCAGCAGCAACAGCAGGCAGCGGTCGCGCAGGCGCAGGCTGCAGGACCCGGCATCGCTCCGATCTACAACGCCGGACTGCACCTCAATACCACGGGCATTGACCCGCACACCGGAACGTCGGGCACCGACGCCTACTACTTCCAGCCGTTCTATGACTACCTGGTGATGCACGACACGCAGAACAACCAGCTCACGGAGATCTCGCTGGCTGAGGCGTGGGAGTTCCCTGACAACACGACGATCATCTTCTCGCTGCGGGACGGCGTGACGTTCCACAACGGCGACTCGTTCAGCTCCGAGGATGTGCGGCTCAACCTGGAGCGCGTGACCGGACACCCGGCCTCGACGCCGAAGGCGAACTTCGAGGTCGTGCACACGGTCGAGACGCCCGACGAGCGCACCGCGACCTATCTGCTCACGGAGCCGTCGGCGGCCGTCATGCACCTGCTCGGCGACCGCGCCGGCGCGATGATCCACGTGCCGACTGCCGACGAGCTGGGCGACGAGTACGGTCTCAACCCGGTTGGCACGGGCCCCTACTCGTTCGTCGAGTGGGTCGACCAGTCGCACGTGCTGGGCAAGCGAAACCCCGATCACTGGATGCTTGGCCCCGCGCCCGGCTCCCAGACCGGCAGCCCGGTGCCCTACTTCGATGAGCTGAAGTACAACATCATCACCGAGAACTCGACGCTGATCGCCACCGGCCTCGCGGGCGACCTGGACACGATGTTCATCCCCGAGCCACAGTTCAATCCGCAGGTCGAGGAGCATCCCGACTGGCGCATCGTCGAGATGCAGGGCGCGTTCGTCTCGGAGATCCTGGTCTTCAACTCGAAGAAGCCGCCGCTGGACAACATGAACCTGCGGCTCGCGATCATGCATGCCGTTCACCCCGAGGCGGTGAACCAGGCGGTGCACAACAATCTGATGATCCAGGCGCTCGGCGGTCAGTGGCCCAACGGCACCCTGGCCTACAGCGAGGTGCCGAGCAACCCGCAGGTCGCCTACCCGGCCATCGCCGCGCGGCGCGAGCGGGCGCAGGAGTACCTGGCGCAGTCAGGCGTCGACATCGAAGCGCTCAACGCCGAGGGTGGCATCTCGCTCACGACTTACGTCAACCAGGTCAAGATTGACGCCAGTCAGGCCTACGCCAACCAGATCAAGGAAGTGCTTGGCCTACAGGTCAACTTCGAGCCGCTGGAACTGGTCGAGTTCATTCCCGCCTTCTTCGAGAACGGCGAGTACCACATGACCCTGACCGGTTGGTCCCGATACCCGGAGCCCGACTGGATCGCATCGCTCGCGTACACCGAGAGCGGCGTCTACAACCCCACGGGCGCGCAGGACGTGGCGAGTCCGATTCACCCTGACCTGGACCAACTCGTCTCCGATGGTCGCTCGACCTTTGATGTCGAAGAACGACGCCAGATCTACGGCCAGATCAACGACATCATCGTCGGCGAGGGCCACTTCTACACGATGCTGTACGGCGTCAACTTCACCGGCGTGCGCAATGCCATCCAGAACGCCGAGGAGACCCTCTTCAACGGTGAAGGCAAGTGGCAAACACGTTGGCTGTACAGCGACGAGGTCTAACCCAACAGGATCATCTCCCCCGGCTCGCCGGGGGAGATGATCCCGCAGGGACAGAGGGCGGCTACGCGCGCGCCGCGTAAGGCGGCAAGGCGCGCGCCGCCTAAGGCGGCAAGGCGTGCGCCGCGTAGCGCGGCGAGGGTTGGTGGAACGCTGGTATGTGGACGTACATCACGGTCCGGATCCTGCAATCTATCGTCGTCGTCATCATCGTTGCCATTGCCTCGTTCGCGATCTTCCGCATCCTGCCCGGAGACCCGGTCGCGGCGCTGTCAGGCGAAGGTGAGGCGATCTCCCCGGAGCGCCGCGCGCAGGTCGAGGAACAGCTCGGCCTGAACAAGTCGGTGCCCGAACAGTTCGGCAAGTGGATCGGCGACATCGTCAGTTCCGGCGATTTTGGCAGTTCGGTGCTGACCAACCGCTCGATCGGTTCCGAGCTCGTGCAGCGGCTGCTGAACACCCTGCATGTCGGCTTTGCGACGATCATCGTCGGCATGGTGGTCGGCATTCCCGCAGGCGTGTTATCGGCGATCAAGCCGAACTCGCTCGCCGATCGACTCGTGACGATGCTGTCGGTCGGCGGCGTGGCGATCCCCGATTATCTCACCGGATTGATCCTGATCCTGCTCTTCGTCGTGACCTGGGACGTGCTACCGGCGGCCGGCTTCGCGCGCGTCTGGGACGACCCGGCGGCATCGATCCGCTCGCTAATCATGCCCACGCTGGTAGTGGGCTGGGTGCTCTCGGCGATCGTGGCTCGGCAGACGCGTTCCTCAATGCTGGAGGTCATGCGCCAGGATTATGTCCGCACGGCGCGCGCCAAGGGCTTGCGCGAGCGCCGCGTGATCGCGCTACACGCGCTGCGCAACGGATTGCTGCCCGTGGTCACCATCGTCGGCCTGCTCCTTGCCCGAGTCTTCGCCGGCGCCGTGATCGTCGAGCAGATCTTCAACATCCCCGGCATGGGCCGCTGGCTGGTGCAAGCCGCGCTGCAGCGCGACCTCTTGATTGTGCAGGCGATGATTCTCGTGATCGCGATCGCGATCGTAATCGCCAACCTGCTGACCGACATCTCCTACGGCGTGCTGGATCCGAGGATCCGCTATGGCTGAACAGGCAACCGCGGAAGCCACAGCCGCCGGCTACCCGATCCCCGAGGAGGCGAGCCGGTTCGAGCCGTTGCGCACCTTCATGCGCCGCTTCCTACGGGTGCGATTGGTGCGTCCGGCGCTGTTCATCCTGGTCGTCTTCGGGATCATTGCGATCTTCGTCGATGTCTTCCCGGTGCCCGGTTTCGAGGAGCAGGCGACTGACGAGAACGGACTCTACGTCTCCTGGCAGTCGCCCAACGGCGACCACCCGTTCGGCACGGACAAGATCGGGCGCGACACCTTCTCGCGGGTGCTGCACGCGACGCGCGCTGCGCTCGCGGTGGGCTTTGGCGCGTCGCTGTTCGGCGCGATCTTCGGGCTGCCGATAGGCATCGCCGCAGGCTATGCGCGCGGTGTGATCGATGAGGCGCTGATGCGCCTGATGGACGCGGTGCTCGCCTTCCCCGGGCTGATCCTGGCGCTGGCCCTGGTCTCGGTGCTGGGACGCGACATCATCAACATCATTGTGGCGGTCGGCATCGCCAACATTCCCTGGGTGGCGCGGATCGCGCGCTCGATGGCGCTCTCGGTGCGTGAGCAGGACTATGTCCTCGCCGGGCAGACGATTGGCGCGAGCAACCTGCGGATCATGATGCGCTACGTGCTGCCCAACAGCTTCCAACCGGTCATCGTGCAGGTCTCGCTGGGAGCCGGGTTCGCGATCATCGCCGAGGCCGGGCTGTCCTTCCTCGGCCTCGGCATCCGCCCGCCGGAGCCGACCTGGGGCGGCATGGTCTCCGAAGGACGCCAGGTGATCATCACCGGCAGCGGCTGGTGGCTGTGGGTCTTCCCCGGCGCCTGTATCGCGCTCCTGGTCTGGAGCCTCAACATCATCGGCGACGGCCTGCGCGACGTCCTCGATCCACGCCTGCGCGGCGCGCTCGAGGGCGATTGACCGTATTGCCGTTCAGAGCCCCGAGATTGCCAGCATCCGCCAGGCGCCGTCGCGCAACCCGACCAGCGCCAGCGCTCGCTGCGGGACGCCGTCGCGTTCGACGCGGAATGTGACGTTCGCGCCGCTGCTTCCGCAGTTGACGATCTGCACGGAACCCGGCGGTGCATCGAGTCGGTCGTCGCCGACGCCGCGCATCGCCTCCGCCATCTCCGCCGCCGAGTTGATCACGATCACCACGCCCGGCGGACCGATCAGCGTGAACGGGTAGGCCAGCGCCTCGCAGTAGGCCTCGATCTCGCCACCATTCAGGAGCGAGAGCGCGGACTCGACCCCGGCGACGGCCGCGCGTTCTTGCGAGGAGAAGTCGACGCCGTCGGCGAAACTGTCTGTCTTGAGCTGGGCCTGGATGCCCCAGCCGTCGACGGTCCTGGTCATCACGTAGACGACGCGATTGGCCGCCATCGGCTCGTCGTCTGCGTCGTAACGGGTCCAGCCGCCGGCGATATGCGCTTTGTCATCCGACGCCTGCGCGACGGTGGGCGGCAGCGACTGGCTGCGGGCCCAGCCGGTCGCTTCCAGGTCGTCCCAGAGCGGCTCGGCAAGATACTCCTCGGCGTCGGAGAAGACGCGAGTCGGCGGCCGCCAGTGGGCCGTACTGTCTGCTGCGGCAGAGACTCGGGCATGAGGCCACGAGTTCACGCCCGCCCAGCCCGTAGCGTCGCGGGCGTTGAACGTCTCGAGGAAGGCGAAGTAGGCGGCCTCGGGCGTCTCGTAGCGACTCACCGTCGGCACGTTACCCGTAGGGCCGCACGGCTGAGACCGCCGACGCGCCCCAGACGCCGTCACGCTCGACCACGAGGAAGCACTGCTCGAAGTAAACGCCGCCCTGCGTGATCGACTGTTCGACCAGCGCCGCCCGGGGTCCGATCGCGGTGATTCGCGTGTTGTGTGAGATCGGCACGGGGACGCTGAAGAACGCTCGATAGGCCTCGTCGACCGCTTCTCGCGTTTCGTAGTACTCCAGTTGGCCGGGCGCGAAGACGATCACGTTCGGATAGTGGAAGCAATCGAGCCAGGCATCGACCTCTCCTGCCGCAAGCGTCGTCATCATCCGGTCGATTAGCGCCATCGCCGCTTGAGTCGGTTCTTCGGCATCCGCTCCGGCCACGTAGCCCTCGACGCCGAACGCTCCCTGGATGCCCCAGCCATCCTCCATCTCGGACGCGATGTAGAGCAGCCGATTGCGGCTGATCACCGAGCCGTCGGCGCGCAACCGGGTCCAGCCGCCGGCGAAGTGAACCTTGTCGGGGGAGCGATGCATGACCCGCGGCGTGATCGGCTGGGTCCAGGCCCAACCCGTGCGATCGACCGCGTCCCACGAGGCGGCAGCCTCAAACTCTTCGGCCGTGTCGGTAATGCGTGGCGCGAGGGTTGCCGCCGAAACCCGCACATGTGGGTAGGACATCACGCCCGCGCGACCCGAGGCCGAGCGGTCGTTGAAGGTGGTGAAGAACGCCCAGTAGGCCGCCTCGGGCGATGCGTAGGATCCCATGATTGGCCCTTTGCTGCGGGAGTTGGCTAGCGGACCGCGGAGACGGCGAGGATCTTCCATTCGCCATCGCGATCGGCGACCAGGAACGCCTGCCGAAAGCTGTCGTCGCCGCGCGTGATCGACTGCGCGAGCGTGACGCCGCTGACCCCGGCGGCGATCACGCCTGCCGTGTAGCTAATGGGCAACGCCTGGCCGGCCCAGTCCCCGTAGGCGGCGCGCATCTCGTCGGCGTCGTGCATCGTGTTGACCTCGCCCGGCGCGCCAACCAGGGTCAGCGGATAGTGGAAGCAGGTGAGCCAGTGGTCGACGTCGCCCGGCTCGAGCGTCTGCATCAGCCGCGCGAGCGCCGCAAGCGCCGCTTCCGACTCCGCGCCGCGCTCAGCGCCCTTGCTGAAGCCGTCGACGCCGAAGCGCGCCTGGATGCCCCAGCCCTCGTCGGTCCGCGTCATCACATAGAGCACGCGGTTGGTGACGATCTCCGAGTCGTCGGCGCGGTGCCGGGTCCAGCCGCCAGCCAGGTGGACCTTGTCCGTCGACGAATGCACGACCCGCGGTGTGATCCCCTGCGTCCGCACCCAGCCGGTGACCTCGAAGCGTTGCCAGCCCGCGTCCGCCGCCATCGCCGCATAGTCCGCCGCGGACGGATACACGCCGGATGCGGTCCGCGCGCCGGGCTGCGCACCGCTCGCCCGCGGCGATGCCGCCGAGACGCGGACGTGCGGGTACGACATCGCGCCGGCCCAGCCGTTCGGGTCTTTGGCGTTGAAGCGATCGAAGAACGCCCAGTACGCCGCGGTCGGCGTCGCGTGACTACCCATGGCAGAACTCCCGTCCGCCACCGAGGATAGGGGCAATCAGGTCGTTGGTCGGGCTACTGCGCCCACTGCCCATAGTTCTCGTGACCCAGTGCGTCGTTGTTGGGGTCGACGAGCGGATCGACGGCCGGCAGTGTCTGCAGCCAGGTCCAGACATCGGCGATATCGGCGACCGAGACGTCCTCGGCCGGGAACTCCTGCATGATCCCTCGCGGCTGGCGGTACTGGGCGATCATGCCCTGGATGTCCAGCCCGGTCCTGGCAATGGTCGGTCCGACCAGCCCTTCACCGGTCTCGCCGTGACACACCTGGCAGCCGTTGGCGACATACAGTTCTGCGCCGCGCAGGGCGTTGCCAGCGGCGCGGACCGCGTCTTCGCCGCCGTACTCGTCGTCCGCCAGGTTTTCGATCGGCAGCGGCTCCGCCTCGGCGCAGGTCTCGGGCGGCCGCTCGACCAGGGAGAGCGAGGGGTGGTCTTCCTTACCGTCTTCGATGCAGAAGAGCCCGGTCTCCCAGCCTTCCGCGCCTGCCTCCTCGGAGACCGCCTTGGCCTCGATGACATTGCGGTCGGCGCCCTTGTGGACGGCGAACCCGACCAGCGCGAAAATCCCCGCAGCCATCAAGGCGAAGACCATGATGATGCCGAACGACTGAGGTATCCCGGTGCGACTGGGCATGGGTCCTTACTTCGTCTCGCTGCTTCGCTTCACCGCGCGTTCAGCCCAATCGGATGCTCACGCGCGACTCCGAGATATCCTACCGCAGCATCTGGTTAGGTGGAATCGGCAACCAGTCTCTTCACCTGCGTCCCCCAGGGGGAAGCTGTCCCGTAGGGACTGAAGGGGCGCCGGCGGCCGCTGAGTGCCCGGATCCCCCTCTGCCTTCGGCATCTCCCCCCGCAGAGCGGGGGGAGAAGGAACACCGGGGGGGGCGACCCCTGCCATTCAGTTGAGGCAGTGCTTTCGCAGCGCTAACTCCCGGGCGACGCTGGACGCGACTTCGCGGCGCCGTAGTCCTGGAACGGCCCGTCGCGCCAATCGAGCGCCGCCTTGAGCCCCTTCTCACGGGCGATCCGGCCGAAGTCTCCGGCCGACGGGCGGTAGGTGGAGAGTGCCTGGATGTCGGCGCCGACCTGCAGCGCGGTGCGGAAGCCCATCACCTCGTAGGCGCGGTTCAGGCCTCGCTTCGACATCTGGATCATGTCGGGTGCGATGTTGGCGATCCGCTCACCCATCTTCTCGGTCTCCTCGGCGAGCTGGTCGACGGGGTAGGCCTTGTTGGCCCAACCCAGCTCGACCGCTTCAAGCCCGGTCACCGAGTCTCCCGTGTAGAGCAGCTCGCGCGCCTTGCGCATGCCCATGTGCCAGGGGTGATAGAGGATGTCGACCGTCGTCATCGCGCGGACCGGCGGGTAGCCGATGATCGCGTCCTCGGCCACGTACATCAGGTCGCACATCGAGGCCAGCTCGGAGCCGCCGGCCAGCGCGTAGCCGTGGACTTGGGCGATCACCGGCTTGGTCAGCTCCCAGATCTGCCAGTAGCCCGAGAGCAGGTGCTGCGGCCACTGTCCCTGGCCGGGATGGATTGGTCCGACCGAGGGCAACCCCGAGCGGTAGTCCAGATAGTCCGATTCGGAGAGGTTGGGCACGGGCGTGATGTCGTAACCGGCTGAGAAGGTGCGGCCTGCGCCGCGGATGATCACGACATGCACGCCCTCGTCGGCCTCGGCGACCTTGATCGCGTCGAACAGCTCGGCCCGCAGCCGGTGGCTGAGGGCGTTCATCTTCTCGGGACGATTGAGGGTGACGATCCCCAATCGGCCTTTGGTTTCGTACAGGATGTCTTCGTACTCGGGCATGGTGATTCTCCTGTCGGGCTTGACGCGGGCGGACGCGACTTACGCCGCCTGAGCGCGACGAGTTCGATGCGCAGGCTATCCGACTGACCGCCGCCAGTTCACTCGGCCACGCCGACGACGCTGAGAATCTGCGCGAGCGGCGCCGCGCCGCGAATCACGCCCGCATAGACGCCGTCGCTGTCGATCACGTACAGCTCGGGCAACCCGTCGACGCGGTAATGCTGCGCGACCGCGCCGCTGGCGTCGACCAGGTGCGGCAGGTTCGACCCGGTGCGTTGCACGAAGTCTTCGGCCGCGTCAGCCTCAACTTCGTACACATTGACGCCAATCACCAGTACGTCGTCCTCACGCTCGGCAAACTCGGCGAGCGCGCTCAGGGTCTCTTCGACGAACGGCGCCCAGGAAGCCCAGAACACGATCAGCGTGAGCTGATCCGCGCCCTCGAGGAGGCTGGACATTGACACGAGCGACTCATCCATGTCGCCCAGCAGCGGCAAGAGGAAGTCGGGCGCCGGCTTGTCCACCTCCAGCCGATGCGCGCCGGGTACCATCCCGCTCCGGGGAGGCCACAGCTCGGGATGCGGCGCCACCGGCAACTGCAGGAGAAGCTCCGACGTGGTGATCCACTGATTCGGCGGAGCTGACTGCCAGTCCAATCGCCATGCACTGTCTCGCAGTCCGCGAGTCACGCCTTCAATGGTCACCCCCAGCCCGAGATTGATCGCGCCCCCGCGGCGCTGGGCGCGGGCGTAGATCGACACCTCGGGCGCGATCGGGAGATCCGCGGAACGCAGCCAGCGACCCTCGGGCGCGCGTTCGAAGGTGAGCCGGCGACGCTCCGGACACTGTTGCGTTCGTCCGGCGACCGCGTCGCGCAGTTCGACGCAGAGTTCAGCGAATCCTTCGTCTGAGATCCAGACTGCGATCCGCATCTGGAGCGAGGATTCCTGGGCGTGAGCGGGACCTAGAGACGTCCAGGCAGCGACAATCGCGACTGCGACGACCGACAGGATTGCGAACGCCGTGGTTGCGATCACGCGTGGCCCGAGCCGGATCATGTGGGCAGCATCGAGAAGTTGTGGTTGCCCAGGAACGCGCCCGCGCCTGCGACCAAGAGCGTCATCAACAAGCCGACTATCGACAGGGCGATGGTGATCGTCCGCACGCGCCGCGGCTCCGGCGTGTCCTCTTCCGTGTCGGCAGTTTCGCGGGCCAGCTCAAGCTGGCGCGGTCCGAAGACGAACTGGTGCAGGCCGATCAGGGCAATCATGACCGCCCAGAGCGCCATCTTGATCACAAAGATGTAGCCCCAGCGCGCGTCGTAGATGTTGGGACCAAAGTTCTCTGCCTGGTCAAGTCGTGGATCGACCATCGCGCCGCCGGTGATCACGATCACGACCATCGCCGCGATGCCGATGCGACCGAAGCGGCGGGTGAACCCCTCGAGCACGTCCAGCCAGATCGTCCGATTGCCAACCGAGCGCAGCGCCGGAATCACGCAGGCCGCCGTCACAATCTGCCCACCCAGCCAAATCGCGACACCGATCACATGCAGCCAGGTCAGGATCGAAATCACGGTTTCCGACATGGCTGCCCTTTCTACTCGGGAGCCCCCTCTGTCGCTCCGTGACATCTCCCCCGCAGAGCGGGGGAGAACGGAAGACGCTGCTAGAGGATCGGATCCACGATAATCGCCTGGTCCCGTTCGGGTCCGACACTGACCAGGGCGGCGGGCGCGCCGATCAGTTCCTCGATCCGGCGCACATAGCGCTGCGCGTTGTCCGGCAGATCGTCGAATCGGCGGCAGTCGCTGGTGTTGGCTTCCCAGCCCGGCAGTTCCTCATAGATCGGCTCCGCCGCCTCCAGCGCCAGACGCGAACTGGGAAACTCGTCCACCCGGCGACCGTTGATGCTGTAGGCCACGCAGACCTTGAGCATCTCAAAGCGGTCGAGCACGTCCAGCCGGGTCAGCGAGATGCTGTGACAGCCGTTGAGCCGGATCGTGTAGCGCCCGGCGACCGAGTCGAACCAGCCGCAGCGCCGCGGTCGGCCCGTGGTCGTCCCGTACTCCTGACCGGCATCGCGCAGGCGGTCGCCTTCGCGGCCGAACAACTCGGTCGGCATGGGCCCGTTGCCCACGCGGGTCTGATACGCCTTGTACACACCGACCACGCGGTCGATGTCGCGCGGCGCGATGCCCGCGCCGACCGCCGCGCCGCCGGCCATTGAAGTTGGCACTGACGACGTGACGTAGTCGTAGGTACCGGCGTCGAGGTCGAGCAACGAACCTTGAGCGCCCTCAAGCAGGATCCGATCTCCGCGACGTAGCGCCTCGTGGCAGATCAGCGAGGTATCGGTCACGTAGGGCGCCAATCGCGCCCAGTGCTCGCGGTACGTCTCGTAGATGTGGTCGAAGTCAAGCGGCTCCACCCCGTAGAGCTTGGTCAGCATTTCATTCTTGTAGTCGAGCACCAGCCGCAGCCGAGCCATGAAGCCCTCGGCGTCGGCCAGTTCCGACATGCGAATGCCCCAGCGTCCGACTTTGTCCGAAAACGCCGGCCCGACCCCTTTGCCGGTCGTGCCGACCGCCGCCGTGCCGCGGAACTGCTCCTCTTGCTGGTCGATGATCGGGTGCCAGGGCATGACCAGGTGGGCGCGGTCCGAGACTCTGAGCCGCTCGGTGCTGACGCCGCGCGTTTCGAGCATCGTGATCTCGTCGATCAGCGCCTGCGGGTCGATCACCAGGCCGTTGCCGATGATCGCCGTCTTGTCCGGATAGAAGATGCCCGCCGGAATCAGATGCAGGGCGAACTTGCCCTTGTCGTTGACGATCGTGTGGCCGGCGTTGTTGCCGGCCGAGTAGCGGACCACGATCGACGCATGACGCGCGAGCAGGTCGACGACTCGTCCCTTGCCTTCGTCACCCCACTGGCCACCAATCGCCACGACTGCCGGCATTGCGCGCACTCCGACTCAGGCGCTGCTCATCGTTGGCAAGCGCCGCGCCAACTCAACGGTGAAAAACTGTGCCACCGCGATCCGCAGGCAAGCGTAGCACGGCGAAAGGTCGAGATCGCAAGTGAATCCGCTGGCGGTACCCTGCGCAGATGAGCGAGACCGCCCGCTGCCCGGACCTGCCTCCGGCGCCGTCCGAGACGATCACCGAGCGCAAAGTCACGCTGGACGGGCGCGTCCTGGAGTTTCCCCTTGAGCGCTGGCTGGCGACGCCCGAGCTGGTCGTCGGCCGCTGGGTCGCGGACCATGACCCTCGCGCGATCGAGCGCTATCCCCGTGCGAGCGGCTTCACGAGCTGGGGCGTCTGGTGGCCGGACAAACCGTACAGCGCCTACCGATTGCACCGACCGGACGGCTCGCTGCGCATCTACCGGTTGGACGCGATCGATCAGGCGATCTTCGACGGCGAACGGATCGAGTTCCACGATCTGCTGCTCGACGCACTGATTCGTCCCGACGGCGAAGTGACCATCGAGGACGAGGATGAGGTTGAAGCGGCCATCGCCGAGCGCCGGCTCACCCTGGAGCAGCGCTGGCGGATTGAGTGGACGCGCGACCTCTTCGCGAACAAGGCGGAGCTGTTGACCCAGCGAATCGACAGCGCGGTCGAGCGCGCGATCGAGTCCGTGCGCGACGGGAGCGTCTGACGTGGCCAAGCCATTCCTCAAGTGGGCCGGCGGCAAGACGGCGCTGCTGCCGGAACTGCTCAAGGCGGCGCCGCAGCAGATTGAGACATACTACGAACCGTTCCTGGGCGGAGGCGCGCTCTTCTTCGCCCTGCAGTCCGAAGGCCGCTTCCGGCGCGCCGTCCTCTCCGACAGCAACAAAGAGCTGGTCAATGCGTACGTGCAGGTCCGCGACAACGTCGAGGGTCTGATCCGCGCGCTCAAGGTCCACCAGCGCAAGTACCGCGAAGCGGAAGATCGCGCCGAGTACTACTACACCATCCGCGCCAAAAAGCTGACCTGCAGCCTGGGCGGTGCAGCCAATCTGATCTTCATGAACAAGACGGGCTACAACGGCCTCTACCGGGTCAACAGCAAGGGCAGGTTCAACGTCCCGCACGGCCGCTACAAGAACCCCACCATCTGCGACGAGGCGGGCCTGCGGGCGGCGTCGGAAGCCCTGCAGGGAGTTGAGCTGCGCGTGGGCGACTTCGCCGCGGGTCCGCGTTTGGCCGGCGCAGGCGATCTTGTTTACTTTGATCCGCCCTACGTGCCGATGAGTGAAACGGCGTACTTCACGTCCTACACGGCTAAGGAGTTCGGGATGGACGAACAGGAACGCCTGGCGAACACTGCAGCGACCTTGGCTGCTCAAGGTTCATCAGTTGCGCTGTCCAATTCGGGACATCCGGACGTTGCAGCCATGTACCGGTCGCAGGTGTTTCGCCTCGAAGAGGTTCAAGTCAGAAGAGCTATCAACTCCAAGGCCGAGGGCCGGGGACCGGTTCGCGAGTACCTGATTCAGTCGGTCTGAGCGTCGGCAGATCCGTTGAGGCTCATCACCGCCTGTTCTGCACGTTCCTCTGGAAGATCGAAGAAGAAGCCAAGCCAGTTCGCTAGATCCTCGAACTCCACGACCTTGCCGGTGCTCCGTATGAAGGCTCTGAAGTCGGGTGAGAACCCCTCACCATGCACAACGACGAGCCCCCGGATGGGCCAAGCTTCGATATCAGTGATGGTCAGTGGAATCTTCTCTTCGGCTGTGCCGCCGACCTTTTGAAACTTGCACTCGATACCGAGCCTTTGGCCGGTATCAGGATTCCGCAAGATGACATCAACACGTCGCCCACGTCCCCAGATGCGCTTGCCCATGGCGACTTGCGAACGAGCTTCGAGCCCGAGCGCCTTTGCCAGTTTCGTGACTGCCCGTTCGAGCTGCTGACCCGTCTTGATCTCCATGATCGCATCCTACTCCGGGCGTTTCGGGATCATCACGGCGCGCTGGAAGGAGATCACTTCTGTGCCGTCTTGCTTGGCGCCGGTCGTGTGGACCGTGACGATGCCGCGATCGGGTTGGCTCTTGCTCTCGCGTACTTCGAGCACTTCGGTCTTGACCGCGATCGTGTCGCCGTGGAAGACCGGGGCCGTATGGCGCAGGTCGGTCGTGGCCAGGTTGGCGATCGCTTTGCCCGACACCGTCGGTACCGTGATGCCGAAGACCAACGAGTAGACGAACGGCCCCGACACGATCCGCTGGCCGAACTGCGTATCCTCGGCGAACTCTTTGTTCGTGTGCAGCGGATGGTGGTTCATGGTCAGCATGCAGAAGAGCAAGTCGTCCGCCTCGGTCACCGTGCGAGTAGGCCAGTGCTCGATCACCTCGCCCACCTCGAACTCGTCCAGGTAGCGTCCGTACAGTTCCTTCGTCGGCATTGCGGAGCCCCCCTCTGCCTTCGGCATCCCCCCCCCCGCGAAGCGGGGGGAGAGTTGGTTGTGGTCTCGGCATCTCCCCTTGCGAGGTCGGGGGAGAGCTGTTTGTGGTGCCCCCTCCCGCAGAGCGGCAAGGAGAGCTGGACTTGCTATTCGACCGCGTACATCTCCAACAGACGACGCGCGATCACGATGCGCTGGATCTCGTTCGTCCCCTCGGCGACGGCCATCAGCGGAGCGTCGCGGTAGAAGCGCTCGACCGGCAGCTCCTTGGTGTAGCCGACCCCGCCGTGCACGCGCATCGACTCAAGCGTGCATTCCAGGGCGACCTCGGTCGCGAACAGCTTGGCCATGCCGACGTCGAGATCGGAGCGTTGGCCGGAGTCCTTCTTGCGCGCCGCGTCTCGGGTGAGCAGACGCGCGGCGCGAATCTTGGTCGCCATCTCGGCCAGCTTGAGCTGGATCGCCTGGTGCTGCGCGATGGGCACGCCCATCGTCTCGCGGCGCTGGGCGTAGACGATGGCTTCGTCGAACGCCGCCTGGGCGACGCCGGTCGCGCGCGAGGCGACGTTGATCCGGCCGATCTCAAGACCGGAGATCATTTGTTGGAAGCCTCGGCCTTCCGATCCGCCGAGCAGGTTGTCTGCGGGCACGCGGGCGTCCTCGAGGAAGAGCTCGGCCGTCTCCGGACCCTTGTATCCCAGCTTGTCGATCGTTCGCGCCACCGAGAATCCCGGCGTGTCTTTCTCGACCAGGAAGGCGGAGATGCCGCGGTGCCTGGGCTGGGCCGAGGGATCGGTCTTGGTCATCGCCAGGTAGACGTCGCCGCGATCGCCGTTGGTGACGAACAGCTTGTTGCCGTTGAGGATGTAATCGTCGCCGTCGCGCGAGGCGGTCGTGCGGATCGCCTGGGCGTCGGAGCCGGCAT
>JAPPBK010000427.1 GCA_026705105.1 Chloroflexota bacterium
GCGCGCTTCGTTCGGGACGAAGAGGTCGGAGGTTCAAATCCTCTCTCCCCGACCATCCCTACTCAAGCGAAACATGGACGGGCGGCCCTGAGGGCCGCCCTTCGTGATCGCGGCTTCACTCCGCAGCATTCAGGCTCGGCAAGCGGGCCTGCATCGGCTGCTGCACACGCGTCGCGGCAATGAAGATCACGGCGGACACCAGGGCGCAGATGCCGTACAGCAGCAGCGCATCGTCGTAGCTGCCCGTGTTGTCGAAGATGCTGCCGGCGACGATCGGCGAGAAGAAGATCGCAATCGTCTCGAACATGAATCCGGTACCGAGAATCGTGGCGAAGTTGGACAGCCCGAACGCGCGAGAGATCATCAGCGCCTCAAGCGGCGGCACCGTCGCGAAGCCCAGCACGTAAAGCACCACGTGCAGCGCCGTGCCTTCGTCGTTGCCGCCGATCAGATACAGCGTGATCATCGACCCGGCGACGAACACCGAACCCACCGCCGCGATCCGCTCCGGTCGGCGGATGCGCTCAAGCTGCGACCCGGCCGCCAGCAGCCAGATCACCGCGCCGCCGGCCGTGATCGACACGATCAGCGCGGCGGTCGAGTCCGAGTATCCAACCGACTGGTAGTACGGGTGCGCCTGCGACAGCCAGCCAAAGACGACGAAGAAGATCGCCATCAGGCCGAACACGAGGAGCCAGAACAGCTTCGTCCGCACCGCCTCGCGCGCGGTCAGACCGGCCAGCGACACTTCGGGCGGCGTGCTCAGCGCCGCGTCCGCCTCGACCGCCGCCGGATGTGCGTGAGCCCGCTCGCCGCCGGGTGGCGGCTGATCGCGAACCAGCACGAACGCCACGGCGTAGGCGCCGACGATCATGATGCCCGAGTAGATGAAGGCGTCCTCCCAACCCAGACGGGAGATCAGCAACTGGACCAGGGGCAGCATGACCAATTGCCCCATCCAGACCGACGCGCCGATCAGGCTGGTCGCGACCGCGCGGTGGTCGTCGAACCAGCGCACGGCCAGCGCCTGGGCGGGGATGTAGGCGATGCAGCCCAGCGAGATCGCGCTGAGGCCCATGTACGCGTACCACTGCCAGAGTTCGGTCATGAACGCGAGCAGCACGAACGAGACACAGCAGAGCGGCGCGCCGATCAGCATCAGCCGGCGCGGTCCGACCACGTCGATCAAGCGTCCGATCAGCGGCGCCGTGGCTCCGACCACGCCGACGGTGACGGAGAATCCCAGTGAAACCTGCGCCCGCGACCAGCCGAACGCCTCTTCAAGCGGAACCACGTACGCGCCGAAGGATCCGAAGGTGACGCCCTCGGCGACGATCATCGCCACGACCATCCCGAACAGCACCCACCAGCCGTAGTACAGCCGCCCCAGCCTCCCGCGCCGCCGCCGCCTCCCAATCGTCGTCGCTTCGATCGCCATACCGCGCAGATTACTCCCGATGCCCTCTCCCCCCGCTGGCGCGGGGGGAGAGGGTGTCGGCGCGCAGGTCTACTGTGCTCTCTCTCCCCCCGCGCCAGCGGGGGGGGGAGATGCCGCAGGCAGAGGGGGGCGCCCGCCGAACGCCGACGGTCTATCTTGCAAAGAAGCGCCCGAGTATCGACGAGAGACCCCGCCATGACCACCACTCTGAGCAGCATCAGCACCAGCCCGCTTCCCTGGCCCAACCAGCGCGAGCTGCCCGAGACCACGAGACCGCTGCCCGCCGGCACGACCGTGATCTCGGCCGACAGCCACTGGCTCGAGACCGGCGAGTTCATCGACCGCATGCCCGCGAAGTACCGCGACCGCGCCCCGCGCGGCGTCTTCAACGAGCGCGGCTTCCACATGGAGATCGACGGCGAATCGACCGACAACAAGGCGATGCCCAGCGAGATGATCGAGGGGCGCGCCGGGATGTGGGACGCTGCCGTCCGCGTCGAGGAGATCACGCGCGAGGGCGTCGAGCAGGAAATCCTCTTCCCCCAGCGCATGCTCGGCGTGATCCGCAACCAGGACTTCGACTACATCCAGGCCTGCATGGACGCATACAACGAGATGCTGGCCGACTTCTGCGCCGAGCAGCCCGACCGGCTGCACGGACTCGCGCTGCTCAACTACTGGGACCCCGAGCGCACCGAGGACGAGCTGCAGAAGATTAAGGCGCTCGGCTTCAAGGGCGTGCTGATGCCCTCACTGCCGCCGCCGCATTCCAAGGTCTACTACAACGCTCGCGCGCTCGAACCGATGTGGCAGGCGATCGGCGAGTCCGGCCTGCCGCTCAGCTTCCACGTCGGCGAGACCTTCGACGCCCGCGGCCAGGG
>JAPPBK010000451.1 GCA_026705105.1 Chloroflexota bacterium
CGTGAAGCCTGGCAAGCTAGCCCGAAAGCCACTACTACCCCATTCCGCCGAAGGCCTCACCGGGAACATCTGACCAAGTGACAGTCGTTGATACAGAAGCGTCGCAGGTCCGTGCCGTCGAGCACGCGCGGGCGGAGCACCCCGCCGCCGGGAACCTCCGCAACATCGCCATCATCGCGCACGTCGACCACGGTAAGACGACCCTTGTCGACAGCTTGCTGCGCCAAGGCGGCGCCGTGCGGGCAAACCAGCCCATGCGGGAGCGTGCGCTGGACAGCGGCGAGCTCGAACGCGAGCGCGGCATCACGATCCTGGCGAAGTGTACGGCGATCGACTGGCGCGGCGTGCGCGTCAACATCGTTGATACCCCTGGCCACGCGGACTTTGGCGGCGAGGTGGAACGGGTGCTCGGAATGGTCGACGGCGTGCTCGTCCTGGTGGATGCGGCCGAGGGTCCCATGCCGCAAACCAAGTTCGTCGTGGACAAGGCGCTCCGGCTCGGCCTGCGGCCGATCGTCGCGATCAGCAAGATGGATCGCGCGGACGCCCGGCCCGAGGCCGTGCACGAAGCGGTCTTCGACCTGTTCGATGCCCTAGGGGCGACCGACGCACAGCTGGACTTTCCGACCGTCTACACCTCGGCGCGCTCGGGCTGGGCCTCGCACGACCCGGCCGTCGCCGGGACCGACATGGCCCCGTTGATCGAGACCGTACTTACGAATGTCCCCGCGCCGGCGACCGATCAGGGCGGGCCCTTCCGGATGCTGATCAGCCTGCTTGAATCCGATTCTTTCCTTGGCCGGCTGGTGAGCGGTCGCGTGCTCGCCGGCCGGGTGGAGACCAGTCAGACCGTGACGGCGCTCGGGGCGGACGGCGCCGTGGTCGAGGTTACCCGCCTCACCAAGCTGCTCCGCGCGCGCGGGCTGGGACGCGTCGCGGTCGAACGGGCCGAAGCCGGTGAGATCGTGACGCTTGCAGGCCTCAAGACGGCTTCCGTGGGCGACACCATCGCCTGTTCCGCGAACTGTGACCCGATACCGGCTGAGCCCATTGACCCGCCGACGATCTCGATGGTGTTCTCGATCAACACCTCGCCGCTCGCGGGGCGCGAGGGAACGCAGCTCACCTCGCGCATGATCGGGGCCCGCCTGGCGCGCGAGAGCGAAGGCAATGTCGCGATCCAGGTGACCGAGACCGGCGAGGAGCACGCCTTCGAGGTGGCCGGCCGCGGCGAGCTGCAGCTTGCCGTGCTGATCGAGACGATGCGCCGCGAGGGCTTCGAACTCTCGATCAGCCGCCCGCGGGTGCTGATGCGCGACGACCCCGACGGCGGCGCACCGCTCGAGCCGGTTGAGGAAATCCAGATCGACGTGGACGACGCATTCGTGGGCGATGTGGTGAATGCCCTCGCAGAGCGGCGCGCGGAACTCATCGAGCTCCGGCCCTCTGGGCGCGACAAGAGCCGTGCATGCTTTCACGGCCCGTCCCGCGGCCTGATCGGCTTCAACGGCGAGCTCCTCGCCGTGACCCGGGGCACGGCGATCATGCACCGGATCTTTCACGGCTACGCACCGTTCAGGGGCCCGATCGCAGGACGGCGGAACGGCGTGCTGGTCTCGAGCGCCGACGGGAAGGCGGTCCCGTACGCGCTCTGGAACCTTGAGCCGCGGGGGACGTTGTTCGTCAAGCCGGGCATGCCCGTCTACCGCGGCATGATCGTGGGCGAGCATTCGCGCCCGCAGGATCTCGACGTCAATCCGCTACGGAGCAAGCAGCTGACCAACATCCGGGCCGCAGGCAAGGACGATGCGGTGCGGCTAAGCCCGCCGCGGCCGATGCCGCTTGAAATCGCACTGGCCTACCTAGCGGATGACGAGCTGCTCGAAGTGACACCGGCGTCGATCCGGCTTCGGAAGCGGCTGCTCGACGCGTCTGCGCGCCGCCGTGCCGCACGCGTGAAATCGGCGTCACGCTGATTGCCCACTGGACCGCGGGGACGCCTTTCAAGGCAATCCAAGCGCAGTGACTGCTCGTCTTGTTGCCCCGGCGGCGGGCATCTCCCGTCGCTCCGACTCCCAACACGGTTCTCGCATGACCATCAGCGTCGGGGAACTACTCGACATGCGCACGGCACCCATAACACGCAGCAAAGCACCGAAGGAACCTGGTCATTCGCATCCGAGTTCTTTGTTCCAGAGCTTCTGAGCAGAGATTCCCATTGCGGTTTCCACAGCGTTGGCAGCCCGCATGACGGCATAGAGGTTGAGGCCGGGCAGCTCGCCCTGATAGTCCGCGAGATAACTTTCGCTTCGCGGTTTA
>JAPPBK010000034.1 GCA_026705105.1 Chloroflexota bacterium
CTTCGGGCCATCGATGACCGGCTCTCGACTGCTCAATGGGACCAGTCACGTGCATCTTGAGCTGGAAGAAGCCTTGGCCGATTTCCTCGGAATGGAAACGGCGATTGTCTTCTCGACCGGCTACCTGGCCAATCTGGGCGCGGTGTCGGCGCTCGTGGATCGGCACGGCGTGTCGGTGCTGGATCGCGACGTGCACGCGTCGATCTATGATGCGGCCGGGCTCGCGTTGGGCAAGTACACGCGGTTTCAACATAACGATCCGGCGCATCTCGACCGGGTGTTGAGCAACCTTCCACCAGAGCAGCCGCGGCTGGTCTTGATTGACGGCGCATACTCGATGGGCGGAGACCTTGCTCCGCTGCCCGAGTTGCGCGAGGTCTGCCGCAAGCACAACACGCGAATGCTGGTCGACGATGCGCATGCGATCGGGACCGTGGGACCTACGGGTCGAGGCACGAGGTCGCACTTCGGGCTTGAGGAGCCGGACGACCTCACGATCGGCACGTTCAGCAAGACGATGGCTTCGGTCGGTGGATTCTGCGCCGGTCCTCGCATGGTGATCGAGTACATCCGTCATTTCTCCCGGCCGATGTTGTTCACGGCGGCGCTTCCGCCGGCATCCGCGGCAGCGGCGCTGGCCGCGCTGCGACTGATCGATGAAGAGAACTGGCGCGTGTCACGGGTCCAGGAAATCGGAGCGCGGATGCGCAAGAGCCTGTCCGCGCTGGGATTCGATGTGGCGAACTCGGCCACGCCGATCATCCCCATCCGGGTCGGAGATGAAGTACGGACGGCGGCATTCTGGCGCGATCTGTTGAACAACGGGGTGTACACCAACGCCGTAATCGCGCCTGCGGTGCCTCGCGGCCAGGCGATCCTGCGCACGTCGTACATCGCCACGCACACCGACGAACAACTCGACCGGGCACTCGAAATCTTCGCTGAAGCGGGACGTCGCCACGGCGTGATCGAGTAGACAGTTGTGCGCGTTCTGCTGACCGGTGGCAGCGGGTTTGTGGGCGGCCATATCGCGCACTCGCTCAACGCGTCGGGTCATGAACTGCGCCTGCTCTTGCGGCCAACGAGCAACACAAGCTTCCTTGATGACCTCTCCTTCGAGCGGTTCGTTGGCGACCTGCAGCGGCCCGACTCCCTACGTTCGGCTTGTCAGGGCGTGGATGCGGTCGTCCACTCGGCGGCGGTGATACGGGCGGCGGATACCAGGGAGTTTGTACGCGCCAATCAGGAGGGCACGAGGCACCTTGCGCACGCAGCCGCCGACGCGGGCGTAAGGCGGCTCCTGTACATCTCGTCGCTAGCGGCGCAGGGCCCCTCGCCAAACGGCGCCGTCGAGCCGACTGAGGTAAGGCCGCATCCCGTCTCGGCCTATGGCCGATCGAAGCTCGAAGGAGAGCGAGTGATTGAGAGTGTTCGAGAGCACATGGACGTGGTAAGCCTGCGCCCGCCGCTCGTCTATGGTCCGGGCGACACCGGGCTGCTGGCGTTCTTCTGGATGGCGCGACGGGGATTTGCAGTCCGTTTGGGAAGTGGCTCCAACCTGGTCGATGCCATCTACGCTCCGGACCTGGCGGACGCCGTGACGAACTTGCTGAATGTCGATCGGGCGCCTGATCCTTGCTACTACGTGAGCGATCCGGAAGGGCCGTACAGCTGGAACGATCTGCTCTCCGCGCTGACGGATGTCGCAGGCCGCCGGCTGTTGATCCCGTCGCTCTCTCCCGGCGTGTTCCACGGCATTGCCCGCTGCTCCGAGTGGTGGGCGAAGCTGAGCAAGTCGGAACCGATGCTGGATCGGACCCGGGTGCTGGAGATGCGCCAACCTGCCTGGCTGTGTGACTCCTCCGCGCTGACCCGAGATACCGGTTGGCGAGCGCGGACACGCCTGGAAACCGGACTGGCGGAAACGATGCGCTGGTACCGCACGCAGGGCTGGGTCTGACGAGGGAGGAAGGCGGCGATGGTGTGGTGGTCGTTCGATCTTGACGGCGTGCTCGCCGAGCCGCCGTTTGGCTGGAACCCGGCGATCAATCGCGACGTGTCACTCGCGCCTGCGCCCGACACACGACTTCCACCCGAACCGGACCGGAGCGTCGTCGATCGGCTGCTGGAAGGATCCTGGTATCGCGTTCGCTACTTGCTGCGTCCGCCTCGCGCGGTGGCGGTGGAAGCGGTGCGCGTCGCTGCAGAATGCGGACGCGTGATGATTTTGACCGGTCGTCATGAGCGGGGGCGGAAGCACAAATGATAGCGCCATGTTCGCGTATGACCGCGAAATTCATAGGTGTAGCCGCCGCCCG
>JAPPBK010000151.1 GCA_026705105.1 Chloroflexota bacterium
GGCCGTTGGTCGATCGCCGCGACACTCGGAGCGCGCGGATGCGGAGGATGGTGAATGTCGCCCACGGAGCAAGAACGGCGTTGCATCGACGCGGTGTTGTCGCACCTCTGCCGAACCACGCAGACGCCGTGGCAGGTGGACGACTGGCCAGACGATCGGCATCCGAACGAGCCGAGCCCGGACGCCCTGCTAACCGACGGACGCGAAGACCTTGCGCTGGAGATCAAGCAGCTGACGGACGGGGACACGTTCCACGACCATGAGAACTCTCTGCGCTCGCTCCACCGCCGGCTGACCCTCGACACACCGCGCAACTACGTCGTGATCGAGCAGCCGTTTCTCGTCCTGCCGCGCGATTTCGAATGGATCGGTCGGACCGGCATCCGGCGCGCCGCTCGGGCCCTGGAGATCGACGTGGGAGAGACGGCGATCGTGCCCGTCCGACGGCGCTCAACGGTGCGGTTCCTGGACGGATCCGATCTGCGGCTGGTCGTCTGCCAGCACCAACGCAGCGAGGAGGTCACGGCCCTCTCCGACCGTGTCGATGGATGCTTCCTGCTAGAGGATGCGGAGCAGCCCGAGCATCAGTTCCTGACCGAACGAGCCCGCCTGGTGTTCAGGCGCCGGCTCGCCCAGGCCTGCTGGGCCGCTCGTCGCGACGGAGAGGCGACGATCGAATGGAGCGAGGAGTGGGTGCTGCGACGGTTGAGGGACAGCTCAGAGGGCATGGGCAAGGTGTCGATCGTGGCGCCCGTCGCGGAGTTCGAGGAAGCCGCTGCGATTGAGGGCGTCCGGAACGCGATCCATGCCGCCCGTCGAAAGTTCGATAGCAGGAATTGGGCGCAACGAAGCGCCGTCGCGCTGCACGCGGGTGAGCAACAATCGGTCGTCGAGCTGTCCCTCTTCGAGGCGGCGATCGACCGGTTGAACGCGGCCGATCTGCAGCCCCTCGACCTGGTCTTTCTCGTTGCGGGGATGCGAGTACGTTCGTTTGCCTTCGGCGCGTAGCCACGCAGTGGCTGGCGCCCGCCGGCCCGACGCCCCCGTCCATGCGGCGCGAACGCCTCAGATTCGAGTAGCGAGCGTGCTCTTGTGGTTGAACAATCTCAGGTGGCGTTCACACGGCAGCTATGACTCAGCTGTTCGGCTGGAGGCGCCACCGGCGCCTCAGCGCTCCCCAGGTGTCGGTCTGGTACGAGATCACCCACCGATGCGACACCATGCGACAGGCGTCGCGGCGCTCCTGGCGCATCGGCCAGAGCGAGTCCGTCCAGGTCGTCTTCATGTCCTACCGGCACACCCCCCAGGCAGACGACCTCAAGCTGGTGGCGCAGAAGCTGTAGAGTTCGCTGGCGGTCGAGGGGGAGCTGCCCGAGGCCGGCCTCGCCGCCTACGGGGACGATGGCGACGACCTCATGATCGCCCTGGCGAGGACGATCGTCGCGGGCGAGGGGGATCCCGGCTCGGTCGAGTCGGTCTTCGCCCAGGCCCAGCAGGTCGCGGCGGAAGCCGAGGCGCTGCTGGTGGACGAGGGGTGGCCGCCCGAGCCGGAGTCGGTCGTGGCCACGGAGACCGCCGACGCCGTTGTGGACGACCGGGACTCGGGGGCGCAACGGGCGCTGTTCTCCTGGGCGGAGTTCATGGCCGGGGAGTTTTCGGAACGGCAACCGAAGCCGCGGCGGGGCGAGGCTCCGACGTTGTCCCTGTTCGAGTGGGCGCTCGATCGGGAGCAGAAGGGCACGCTCGCGGGAGCCGCTCCCTAGCCGGACGCGGGTGGGGGCATCGCCAGTGCGTCGGTGCCCCCGCCTCCGTCGACGTGTGGGCGCCTTTCGTGCTGCCCGGTCGGGCCAGGGGATCAGGCCCCTCTCGTTCTCAGCTCGGACGACGGCTGATGGGCGAGACGTTTACGGGGTTGACCAGCACCGCGCACATCGCGGTGACCGCTCCGAAACGCGAGCCTGGCGGGAGTGACGCGGTGGGCCGTGTACACACGCGCGGCGTGAGGCCGTGCGCGACCCCGGTCAACTGAGCCACCGCAGCTCGTAGCGCCCCGGTTCGCCGTCGATCGCTCCGTAGGTGGCCAGGTCGAACTCCGGCGGGCCGTCGCCGTCGGGCGTCCAGACGAAGGGGATGGGCACGTCGCCGAACTCCCTGCGGGGACACCCGTGCTCCTGCAGCCACTCCTCGGAGACCCGCCAGGGCATGGAGCCCTCGCCGCCGCGCCCCGCACCGGCGAGGTAGAAGCGGCGGCAGCGTCTGCACCTGCGCGCCCTCCGCGGCGAATGCCAGCGCGGTGGCTGCGCCGATGCCTGTG
>JAPPBK010000061.1 GCA_026705105.1 Chloroflexota bacterium
GTAGTACTTCTCGCCGGCCAGCTTGTAGAAGCCCGGCGCCAGTTTCCGCAGAAGCCGGACCGAGACGATGCCGCGCGAGTAGGCGGCCCAGGCCAATGCCACTCCTCCGAGTGCGACTGCGGTGGAGACGAGCGCCATGACCAAGGTCAGCGTCTCGTCGCCGGTGAGCTTGTAATGGATCGAATGCAGCACGTGGCCCAGGTAATCGTGGAAGATTCCATGCTCGGGCGGGATCCCGAGGATCACGCCGGCGACCACCGAAAGCGCCGCCAGGATCACAAGCGGCGAGACCATCGCCCAGGGCGATTCGTGGGCATGGTCGTGCAGTTCCTGGTCTCGCGGCGAACCGTGGAAGGTCATCACGATCATCCGGATCGTATAGAAGGCGGTCAGCAGCGATGTCACGAGCCCGGCCGCAAAGTAAACGAGAAAACCCCAGTTGCCGTCGCTTGAAGCGCCGGCGGCGTACGTCGATGCGATCAGTTCGTCCTTGCTCCAAAAACCCGCCAGCGGGAAAACCGCCGCCAGCGCGACCCCGCCCAGTAGGAAAGTGACGTAAGTCCACGGAAGTTTCCTGGCCAATCCCCCGTAGCGCCGCATGTCCTGCTCGTCATCCATCGCATGGATGACCGATCCGGAACCGAGAAACAGAAGTGCCTTGAAGAACGCGTGCGTGACCAGGTGGAAGATCGCGGCGATGTAGGCGCCGGCGCCGAGCCCCATGAACATTAGGCCCAGCTGCGAGACCGTCGAGTAGGCCAGTACCCGCTTGATATCCGTCTGGACGCAGCCGATCGTGGCCGCCAGCAACGCCGTGAACGCCCCGAATCCGCCCACGATCAGCAGCGCGTCGCCGGAGACTTCGAAGATCACCGAGTGCCGGGCGACCATGTACACGCCGGCGGTGACCATCGTCGCCGCGTGTATCAGTGCCGACACCGGGGTCGGGCCCTCCATCGCGTCCGGCAGCCAGACGTGCAGCGGGAATTGGGCCGATTTGCCCATCGCGCCCACGAACAGCAGCAGCGCGATCGCCAACAAGACGCCGGTCGAAGCGCGTTCAATCTGCTCGTGAACGGACAGGTAGTCGAGCGTCCCGAATGTCCAGAACACCAGAATTACCCCGGCCGCGAACCCGAAGTCGCCGATCCGGTTGGTCACGAACGCCTTTATCGCGGCGTCGTTGGCGCTGTTGCGACGGTGCCAGAACCCGATCAGCAGGTACGAGCACACCCCGACCATTTCCCAGAAGACGAACAGCAGCAGGAAGTTGTCGGCCATCACCAGCAGGATCATCGAGAAGACGAACAGCGGCAGCCAGACGAAGAAGCGGGCCTGCGAGGGATCATGGGCCATGTAGGCGGTCGAGTAGACGTGGACCAGGAACGAGACTCCGGTCACGACCAAGAGCATCACCACCGCCAGTTCGTCGAGCAGGAACCCGATGCTGATCGTCAGGTCGCCGGACGCGACCCAGCGGTAGAGCTCCTGCTGTCGACCTGCCGACCCCTCGGCCGGCAGGTCGAACCAGAGCAATGCAGAGGCGATGAACGCCCCGCCGATCGCCAGCGAGGCGATTACCCCGGCGATGCGGCCCAGGTAGCGCGGTCCGAACAGCCCGTTGAATAGAAACGCGGCCAGCGGCAGCGCCGGAATAGCCCAGGAGTGTTCGGCCATCAGCTTGCCCTGCTACCTAGCCGCGCAGCGACTGGAGGCGGTCGACGAAGAACCCGGAGATCTGGCGCGAGAGCGCAACCAGGATCGCAAGGCCCACTACCGCTTCGGCGGCCGCGATGGTGAGCGTCAGGAGAACCAGCATGTACCCGGCCAGGTCGTAGTTGTAGACCGCGAACGCGCCCAGGTTCAGGATCGCGCCCTGGAGCATTAGTTCGACGGAGAGGAATACCACGATGATGTTGCGGCGGATCAACACCCCGACCGCGCCGAGCGAGAAAAGGATCGCGCCGACTATGAGGAAGGCCGAAAGCGGCAGGGTCAATGCGCGCCCCCGTGCGAATCGCCTTCGAGCGCGGCGACGTATTCGGCACCGGCGGCATCGGTAATTGGATCGACATCGTCTTCGATCTCTTCCTCGTCGGACGCCCGCCGCGCCAGGACGAGGCCGGCGATCGAGGCCGCCATCAGCAGGACGCCGGCAACTTCGAACGGCAGCGCGTACTGCGAAAAGATCACGTCGGCGGCGGCGATCGCCGATCCGCCGGCAGCATCGATGGCCTCGGGCGAATAGCGCCCCAGCTGCTCTCCGCTCGGGTTGGGCTGGGCGGCCGCCACCCAGACGGCCTCGATCAGCAGC
>JAPPBK010000260.1 GCA_026705105.1 Chloroflexota bacterium
CGACGTTCTCGAACAGGGCCGCGCCGGAACCCGGCTTGACCAGCTCGAGCACGTCTTCCAGACCGTAGGCGACGACCTTGTTGCCGTTCGCCTGCTCGCAGGCCCAGCCCGGCACGCAGTCGATGAACCGCGCCTTGCCGCGCGAGTCGGCGGTCACGAACAGTTCCATGTAGTCGGGCAGGTCGCTGACCGAAACCAGGCCGGGGTTCTCGTCCTTGACGTACTGCGGGATGACCCAACCTTCCCAGTTGGTGTCCAGCGAGTCGCCCAGGAACTCGATGATGCTCGGATCTTCCAGATCGTCGATCCAGGGCTGCTGGCCGGGCCAGATCTCCATGGTCACGTTGGTGTCGCCGTTGATCAGACCCTGGAAGAGTGACGTAGTGTCACCGGCGATCAGCTCGGTCGGGTAGCCGAAGCCGTGCTCGACGATGAAGGCGGCCGCGCGGACCTGGATCTCGGACGAGGTCCAGTTGAGGTCGGAGAAAACGATCGTCGTCTTCTCCTCTTCCTGCATCGCTTGCGCCTGCTGTTGCTGCTGGGCGGGCTGCGCTTGCTGCATCGCCTGCTGGGATCGCTGCTGTTGCTCCTGCGCCTGGGCGGCCGGCTGCGGCTGTTCTTGCTGCTGCTCCTGCTGCATCGCCTGCGGCTGGTCCGCCTGCTCGGCTTGCTGGTCCGGCTGCGACTGGGCAACCGACTGCTGTTGCTCGTCGGCGTCGTCCGAACAGGCGGACAAGACCAATGCGGCGGCGATCAGAAGTCCAGCCGCCAGGCCAAACAGCGACCGCGCTGCCGTGAGTCGCGCGAGACGCGACCGTAGCTTGCTCATAAGTGTCTCCTCTCTGAGCAATGTCTGGATGGCGTCGAACGGACCGCCAGAGAACGCGTGCCGCCGTGCAGTGATTCCCCGACGAACCAGGGCTGCCGTGCAGCGAACCCGCTAGTCTCGATTCCGGTGGAGGCGGACTCGATAGAGCATCAACAACGTCAACAACACCGCCATCACGACGAACAGCGCTTTGGCGCCGCCGAGAAAGGCTCCGGGCGAGAGTTCCGGGTCGGTCAGGGCAAAACCCGTCACAACCCAGGCCAATATGGCTACGCACCCGACCGTGAAGCCCGGCAACTGCGCTACACGCTGCATGCGTTCGTAGATGGCGTCGCTCCCTTGCATGCTCCGCTCGACTACTCGGAGCCTAACGCATCCTGTTGCTTCTTCGTCAGCGCTTGGGTGATTCGGTCGATGATGATCGCGACGAAGACGATCCCCAGTCCGGCCAGGAAGCCGTTGCCCGGTTCAATCCGACCGAGGGCACGATTGACGTCGAGGCCGAGACCGCCGGCGCCGACGAGCGACGCGATTACGACCATCGACAGCGCCATCAGGGTGGTCTGATTGACGCCCGCCATGATCGTCGGGATCGCCAGCGGGATCTTCACCTTGAGCAGCATCTGGCGGCGGGTCATGCCGAACGAATCAGCGGCTTCCAGGGTTTCCGCGGGAAGCTGGCGGATGCCCAGGTTGGTTAGTCGCACGGCCGGCGGCACCGCGTAGATCAGGGTCGCGAGCACGGCGGGCGTGTTGCCCAGCGAGAAGAAGGCGATGGCGGGCACGAGATAGACGAACGAGGGCATCGTCTGCATCGCGTCGAGCATCGGCCGCAGCACGGCGTCGAGGCGGTCGCTCTGCGAGGCCCAGACGCCCAGCGGCACGGCGATCATGATCGAAAGGGTCACCGTGACGATGATCAGCGCCATCGTCTCGACCGTCGACTCCCACAGGCCGAAGGTCGCGAGCAGCAGCAGAGACGAGGCCGAGAACAGCGCCATGCGCGTGGAGACCAACAGCCACGAGACCAGCGCAAT
Source organism: Chloroflexota bacterium (assembly GCA_026705105.1). Taxonomy (GTDB): domain Bacteria; phylum Chloroflexota; class Dehalococcoidia; order Bin125; family Bin125; genus Bin125. The sequence continues at coordinate 1,867 of JAPPBK010000260.1, forward strand.
CGCGGCGATCGAGGCGGGCCAGGTGAACCAGAGCATCATGTCTTCAAGCGAGATCAGGAACCAGACGATCACGTCCTTGATCGCCTGGAACAGCGGGCCCAGGTTGTCCTTCAGCCAGTCCAGCCAGACATCGAGGCGGTAGCCGATATCGCGGCCCACGTCGAAGGGAAACTCGTCGGCCACGAACAGGTAGGCGACGACGTAGAACAGTCCGGTGGCGACCACGACCAGGGGCACCGCCCAGGCCGAATCGCGCTGCACCGGTCCACTGCGGTTCATGATCTCCGCCATGACGGATCGGGGTGACAGGATGTGCTGCGGGACCGGGAGTCCGGACATGGGGAGATGCTCCTACTCCGCTGCGATCGCTGCTGCGGCCTCGTCCGAGACCATGGCCCGCGCCAACCGCTGCAACGGGATCACGCCCACCAGCTCACCAGCACCATCCACCACCTGGAGCGGCTGCGTCGCCGACAGGCCGGCCGGGACCAACTCGTCCAGCACCGCATCCTCGCGCACCACATAGCGCTCATCCGTCGGTCCGGTCATCGCTTCCGGGCTGGTATCCATGATCGACGCCGCGGTCACCATCCCATGCAGCCGGACATCCTGGGTGAACTCGCGCACGAACGCGTCGGCCGGATTGAGCACGACGTCGTTGGGCGCGCCGAGCTGGACGATCTCGCCGTCGCGCATGATCGCGATCCGGTCGCCGACCCGCACGGCTTCGTTGAGGTCGTGCGTGATGAAGACGATCGTCTTCTGCACGGACGACTGCAGGGCCAGCAGTTCGTCCTGCAAGTCGCGGCGGATGACGGGGTCGAGCGCCGAGAAGGGCTCGTCCATCAGCAGGATCGGCGTCTCCATGGCCAGTCCGCGGGCCAGTCCGACCCGCTGCTTCATCCCGCCCGAGAGCTGGTTGGGCATGGACGCGATCCACTCGCGCAGTCCGACCAGCTCCAGCGCGTTGGCCGCGCGTTCGCGCCGTTCGCGGCGCGCGACCCCGCCTATCTCCAGGGGCAGCGCCACGTTGTCCATCACCGTGCGGTGCGGCATCAGGCCGAAATGCTGGAAGACCATGGCCAGTTCCCGCCGCCGGGTCTCGCGCAGTTCGTCGTCCGACATCTCGGTAATCTCCCGGTCGTCGATCCAGACCTCGCCGGCCGACGGCTCGATCAAGCGATTGATGCAGCGCACCAGGGTCGACTTGCCGCAGCCGGAGAGTCCCATGACGACGAAGAGTTCGCCCTGGGCGATCTCGATGTTGATGTCGCGCAGACCGACCACGGCGCCGGTTGCTTCCTGCACTTCGTCCTTGGATTGCCCGGAGCGAGAGAGTTCGAGACCTTCACGGTCGGCATCGCCGAACACCTTGTAGAGACCGCGAATGCGGAGTGCCGGCTGGCCGTCGGCGTCGCTCATCGCAGGTCCCTCTCTGATCCGATCGGCGCGGCGCGCTCCGGGATCGGTGTTGGCGCACAGACTACTCTTGACGCCATGCTTGACGTAACGACCTTCCGGTTCCGGCTCATGTGGACCCCGCACGGGGTCGTGCTGAGCGTCGTGCTGGGCGTCGTGCTGGGCGTCGTGCTGGGCGCCGTGTTAATGGTCGGTGCAGGCTGCAATCCGTCGGGCGGCGGCATCTTCTCCGGGGTAGGAGGATCTGGTCAGGCCGCGCTGCACATCGACGAGGCGGCCGAGGACAAAGCGGTGCTGACTCCCCTGACCCGTCCGCTGAAACTGAAGGAGCGGTTCTGGCTGCGGCTGGAGATGAACGAACCTGTCGACGCCGACCACATCGTTGTGCGGGTCGAGTACGACGCCGGCGCGCGGGAGTTCTTCGAGCTCCGCGACGTGCGCTTCGACGTGGATCCGCCCTGGCAAGTGGCGGCGATCCCGCTGGAACTGACCGACGACGGAGACTTCAACATCGCGCTGATCGTCAACTCGCGCAAAGTCACGGATGTCAAGGTGACGGTCGAAAACTGAGGGCGGCGGCCGGAGAGGCGCGGTTGAGGCTGCGCTACCCTGCGCATCGTGCCCGCGCGGGGCGGAGCCAGCCGAGAGGTGATCGATGCGGCCGATAGTAGACGTGGCAGCGGAGCTGGGCCTTTCGGCGGACGATCTGGACCTGTACGGACGCCACAAGGCCAAGCTGACATCAGAGGCGGTGGCGCGGCTGGATGAGCGTCCGCAGGGTGACCTGGTCCTGGTCACCGGAATGACTCCGACGACCGCGGGTGAGGGCAAGACCACGACCGCGATCGGTCTCACCCAGGCGCTGCGTCACTCGGGCGCAAACGCGGCGGTGGCGCTGCGCGAACCGTCGATGGGCCCCGTCTTTGGCATCAAGGGCGGCGGTACCGGCGGCGGCAACTCACAGGTGTTGCCTGGCGACGACATCAATCTGCATTTCACCGGCGATCTGCACGCAGTTACGGCGGCCAACAACCTGCTCGCGGCGGCGATCGACAACTCGTTGTTCCACGGCAACGCGCTGGGCCTCGACGCCCGCCGAATCACCTGGCGGCGCTGCCTGGACATGAACGATCGCGCGCTGCGCAGCGCCGTGATCGGCATGGGCGGAACCTCCGACGGGATCGTGCGGCAAGAGTCGTTCGACATCACGCCGGCATCCGAAGTCATGGCCATCCTCTCGGTCGCCGGCGACCTCGACGATCTGCACCGCAGGCTGGGCGACGTGATCGTGGGCTACACCGCCGAGACGCCGATCCAGCCCGTGACCTGCCGTGAACTCGATGTGGACGGCGCGATGACCGTGCTGCTCAAGGATGCAATCAGGCCCAATCTCGCCCAGACCGGCGAAGGCGGCCCGGCCTTTGTGCACGGCGGCCCGTTCGCCAACATCGCCCTGGGCTGCAACTCGATCGCCGCGACTCGCGCTTCGCTGGCAACCGCCGAGATCACCGTGACCGAGGCCGGCTTCGGTTCCGACCTGGGGGCGGAGAAGTTCTTCAACGTCGTCTCGCGGTTCGGCGGTTTCGAGCCGCAGGCGGCGGTAATCGTCGCCACGGCGCGGGCGATCAAGCGGCACGGCGGCCGGCCGGCCCGCGACCTTGAAGCTGAAGACCTTGAGGCGCTCGAGGCGGGCTTGCCCAACCTGGACGCGCACATCGACAACGTGACAACACACGGCGTGATCCCGATCGTTGCCGTCAACCGCTTCCCATCGGACACGCAAGCCGAGCTCGACGCGGTGCTGGCGCACTGCCGGCGGCGCGGCGTGCGGGCGGCGATTGCCGACCCCTACGGCGGCGGCGCCGAGGCGTGTCTCGACCTGGCCGGTCAGGTACGCGAGGCGCTGGCGGGGGAGCGGCCTCCCTTTAGGCGGCTGTACGACCTGGACCAACCGCTGCGCGAGAAGATCGAGACGGTCGCGCGAGAGGTCTACGGCGCGAGCTCCATCTCCTTCGCGCGTCTGGCTGAACTGACGCTGCGTCGGGCGCGGCGGCTGGGACAGGATGATTGGCCGGTCTGCATCGCCAAGACCCAGTACTCGCTGTCCGACGATCCCGGCCGCCTGGGCCGACCGACCAACCACGAGTTCACGGTGCGCGACGTGCGACCCTCGGCCGGGGCGGGATTCGTGGTCATTATCTCGGGCGAGATTATGACCATGCCCGGGCTGCCGAGCTCTCCGGCGGCGACGCTGTTCGATCACATGGCCGAGTCCCACACCACCTGAGCGACGACATGCCCGAGTTCCGCAACATCTTCTCCGGCAATCCGCTTGATCGCGAGGCGGCCCGGCGCCGTGACGAGTCGTGGGTCACCGAACGGCTTGACGACCCGGCTGCGCTGTTCCTGCCGTTGCGCGACCTCACCTTTCCGATGCGCCGCGAGGGCGAAGGTATGCGGCTCGCCTGGTCGACGTTGCCGAGCGGCGCCGATGTCGAGCGCCATCCGCCGCTTCTGCTCGGCACCAATGACGGCGTTGCCCGATTCGCCATCGACGCCGCCGCCGCGCCCGACCGCTTCGCGCTGGCCGACGATGCAACGTTCATGGACCTGCGGGCTGCCGCGCCCGTGCTCGACGCGGACGATGCGGGCATCGCCGCCCAGGCGCGCTCGTTCCTCGACTGGCATCAGCGCCACGCGTTCTGCGCCGTCTGCGGTGAGTCGACCCGCCACGTGCAGGGCGGCATCTATCGCAAGTGCACCGCCTGCCCGGCTGAACATTTTCCCCGCACGGATCCGGTTGTGATCACGGTCGTGATCGACACCGAGCGCGATCGTTGCCTGCTGGGCCGCCAGGCTTCCTGGCCGCCGGGCATGTTCTCGGCGCTGGCCGGATTCATCGATCACGGCGAGTCGATCGAGGACGCCGTCCGCCGCGAAGTGGCCGAGGAGTCGGGCATCGAAGCAATCAATGTGCGCTACCACTCGTCCCAGCCCTGGCCCTTTCCGTCCTCGCTGATGATCGGCTGCCACGCCGATGCGGCGCATGCCGAGATCAACTACGACGAGTGGGAGATGGATGACGTGCAGTGGTTCACACGAGACGAAATCGACCACTCATTGCAGCAACCGGCGGCGCAACTCGGCGAGCCCGGGCTGCCCGAGGGCGCCCTCTCGCTGCCCGGTCCGATGGCGATCGCCCACACGCTGATCACAGCCTGGGCCCGCGGCGACGTGTAACGAACGTGTCGACGTCCGACCGCTCGGTCAATCGATCCGTGACCTGTACCACCGCAGCGCCATGCCGCTGTACGCTCGACTCCATGGACCGCACACGTCACGCCCTTCTGGGCCTCGCCACCGCCGCGCTCGTTGCGGCGATCGCCCTGGCCTGCTCCTCCGACGACTCGCAATCGCAGCCAACGACCGAGGCCCAGTCGGAACAAGCGCAACAAGCCGAGCGGATAGATGGTCAGGACCAGGCGCAGTCGTCCAGCTCGACATCCTCGTTGGAGCAAGAGCAGCAACAGCAGGCCTCCCGCGAGACGACTGGCGATGCGCAAGCGGATGAACCGCAATCGCAGCCATCGGCGACCCGGTCGAGCGACGATCAGGACGCCGAAAAGACGGTGTCCGCGAGCGCCGATCAGGCAGCGCAGCAGTCGGAGGGCGAATCCGACGCGCAGTCGGACGCCGACGAGATGCAGCAGCAGGAACAGCAGACGGAGGAAGCCGAGCAATCCGCTCCAGCCCAGCAGGAGGCGGAGGACGAGCAGCCGGAAGAGGATGCCGAACAGAGCGGTCAACCGAGCGGACCTTCCGAACGCGAGCAACTTCGACTCCGGGCGGAAGAGATAGCGGCCCAGGCAACAGTCACCGACCTCGTTGGCCTCAACGGCTGGCTCAACGGCGAGGAAACCACCATCGCCCTCGAGCTGGCCAAGGGCAATGTCGTCCTGGTCGACTTCTGGACCTACACCTGCATCAACTGCGTGCGCACGCTGCCCTTCCTCACCGCCTGGGACGAGAAGTACCGGGAGCACGGATTGGTGATCCTGGGCGTGCACACCCCCGAGTTCGAGTTTGAGAAGGTGCCCGCCAACATCCTCGCGGCAATCGACGAGCACGGGATCGAATACGACGTGCCGATGGACAACGACTACCGCACCTGGCGGGCGTTCAACAACCGCTTCTGGCCGGCCAAGTACCTGATCGGTCCGACCGGCGACTCGCCGATGAGCGTGCGCTACTTCCACTTCGGCGAGGGCCACTACGAAGAAACCGAGGAACAGATCAGGCAGGCGCTGGAGGCGGCCGGCCGAGACCTCTCCGACGTGCCGTTCGGCGTTGATGTCGTGATTCCCGATCGGTCCGACGTGGCGCGCGGCGTGCAAACCCGCGAACTGTACGGCGGCTGGAGCCGCAATGTCGGCAGCCGCGGACCCTACGCCGGTCAGGAGGAGTACTTCCTCGCAGGGCTGGGCGCGGAGTTCCTGTACCGCGACGTGGATCCGGACGAGCGGCTGCACAACGTCTGGTACCTGCAGGGACTCTGGCGGGCCGAGCAACAGGCCATCGCCCATGCGCGAACCACCGAGCATCTCGAGGACTACATGGCGATGATCGTCCGAGCACGGACAGTCAACGTGGTGCTGACGGTGGCCGAGAACGGTCAACCCTATGACGTCTTCATCCAGTTCAACGACGACTGGGTGCGGCCGGAGTTCGCCGGCGAGCACATCCAGTGGGACGATGAGGGGCGATCATTTGTGCGCGTCAACCAGAACGATCTGTTCCGGCTGCTGTTCTTCGACGACTTCAGCGAAGGCGAACTGAAACTGAGTTCGAACTCCGATCAGTTCCGCATCTTCGCCTTCACCTTCGGTTCATACGTGGGCGGCGAATAGCGCGCAGCGATCTGCAAGGAACTGACGAGCGAGGCGTGTCATGACTCTCAAGCGAACATGGTCGGCAGTCCGCCGTCCGCTGGCAATCACTGGATTGGTCTCTGCGGCACTGCTGATGCTGGCGGCCTGCGCATCAAACGACGCCGAACCGCAACAGCAAACACAGCAGGCGGCGGCGCAACAGGCCGAGTCCCAATCAAGCGAGACTGCAGCCGTCGCGCAGTCCGGCGCCGAGCAGTCCCAGCGTTCTGACTCGACTCGCGGCGCCATCGGCACCGTCCGCTCGACAACTCCAGCGCAAGAGCAAGAGCAGGCGCAGGCTGATCAGGCTGCTCAGGCCGAGCAGCAAGCGGCGGCGGAACAACAGGGCGCACAACCAGAGCAGCAGGACGACGGCATGGGCGGGATGGAACCCGGCATGTCGGTGGCGATCATCGAGGAGGCCGCCTACGGCGACCTCAGTCCGAGGCTGCAGTTGCTGCGCGACTCGGGATACCCCGTCTACGTCTCGGATGACGGCTACGTGATCTCATTGGGCACGCCGGATCTCTCGCTGGGCAGCCATCGCATCTCGGTCGTGATCGAAGGTCCGGTCGGTCTGGTCGAGTTTCCAGCGATCAGCGTCACCGCCACCCCCGAGTCGGCGCCGGACCAGGTGCAGGAAGCAATCGCCCGTTTCTCGCGATTCCCCGACGGCGTGCGCGGGTTCCACGTGACCTCGATCGACTTCACCCGGAGCGGACGCTGGAGTCTGATCCTCCACATACCGTCCGAGCAGGGCTTCGACGATATCGGGCTGGCAGTGGACATTCCCGACGACACTTCGGCGCCTTCTGTCGGTGACGCCGCGCCGGCGTCGGCGAGCCGCACACTGCTCGATGTGCCCAACATCGCCGACCTGTCGACCGGTGAGACGCCCGATCCGGGCTTGTACCTGATCTCGGTCGCCGACGCGCTCGAGGCCGACAAGCCGTTCGTCGTCGTCTTCGCCTCGCCCGGCTTCTGTACCAACGCCTTCTGCGGACCTCAGGCGGAAGTCCTCTCCGAAGTTCGCGAGCAGCACGGCGACGCAGCCAACTACATCCACATCGACCTGTACGAGAACCCCGAGCAGGTGCGCCTGGGCGAAGAGCCGATCGAGACGCCAATCCTCGAGGAGTGGGGATTGCACACGGACGAGTGGACCTTCGTGGTCAACGCCGACGGCGTCGTGGTCGCCCGCTTCGAGGCCTTTGCCCCCTTCGACGAAGTCGAGGCGGCGCTGGCAACGCTGCTTGAGGGCTAGTCTTCCGGCGTCTCGATCGGATGATCGAGCGCGTTGCCGTACTCGTGCCACGAGGCGTCATAGTTGCGGCTCCGGTTGTACCCCAGGAGCTGCAGGAGCCAGTATCCGTGCGCCGCACGGATGCCGCCCTGTCAATAGGTGGTCACCGTCTTGTCCGGCGTGATCCCCAGGTCGGCCAGCATCGCTCGCAACTCGGCCGGCGGCTTGAGCGTGCGCACCGGCTCCTCCAGCGTATCCAGCCATTCCAGATGCACCGCGCCGGGGATACGGCCGCCTCGCTGGGTGCCGCGCCTGTTCGCCCCTGTCCACTCGCCGTCCGACCTGACGTCCCAGAACACGTGGTTGTCGTCGGCGAGCGCGCCGGGAATGTCGTCCAGTCGGCAGATCGAGTCGTCGTGCGGCGCGGGCGGCGTCGGATACTCCGCAGCCCTCGGGCGCAGATTCTGGCGCGACAGCGGCCGGCCTTCGGCATACCACTTGTCCAGCCCGCCGTGCAGGATCTTGAAGTTGGTGTGCCCGAAGCGATTGAACGTCCACCAGGTCCGCGCGGCGTAGAGCGAGCCGGAGCCGTCGTACCCGACCACCGTGGTGTCGGGCGTGATCCCCAGTCGACCGACGAGCTGCGCCCACTGCTCGGGATCGGACATCCCGTAGATCTGCGAGTCGTCCCGCGGATCGGTCTTCCAGTAGCGCGACAGCGACCAGACCGCGCCGGGGATGTGCAGACGCAGGTAGGCGTCGAGCAGGTCGCAGTCGAGCACGACCACGTCGTCGTCGTCGATGTGCTCGGCCAACCAGTCGGTCTCGCAGATCAGTTCCGGGCGCGCCCAGCCGTCAGCGTTGCTTGTCATTGATCCGTGCTCCCGCCGTGTGTTTCCGCACTCAGGGTTCGTCTCCCGCGCAGACTACTCCGACGCGCCATCCTCGGACTGTTCGCTCTCGCCGTCGCCCTCATCGTCAGTCGACACTTCCTGGGGCTCCGACTCCTGCTCGTTGCCTGCGCCGGCCGAGGGATCGTACTCACCGCGCAGGTAGTCAATCGCGACGAAGAGCTGGATGTCCTGGCCTGCTTCGAAGCCGGTGTCGGGCTGCGCGATCTCGATGTCGGGGGCGATCCCGACACCCTCCACCGGCTCGCTGTCCGGTGTCAGGTAGCGGGCGATGGAGACGTAGAGCACGCTGCCGTCCGAGAGCTGGCGCGGAATGTTGACCGTGCCCTTGCCGGTCGTGGTTGTGCCGATCAGCACCGCTCGTCCTTGATCGCGCAATGCCGCGGCCATCACTTCCGCGCCCGAGGCGCTGCCCTCATTGATCAGCAGCACCAGTTGCAGGTCCAGCCCGGCTCCGCCCGCGTTGTCGCGGAAGATCTCCTCGTCGCCCAGGCGGTCGATCTGACGCAGCACAATCCCTTCGTCCATGAATTCGCCGGTCGTGTCGATCGTCGCACGCAGCAAGCCGCCTGGGTTGCCGCGCAGGTCGACGATCAACCTGTCCAGTCCGGCGTTGCTCGCGGCGTCGAGCAGGTCGATCAGTTCGCTGCGCGTGCGCTCAGTGAACTGGGAAATCAGGATGTAGCCGATATCGGCGACCGGTTGGCCGGAGCGGTCGGTGATCGGAAGCGACTCCACGCTGGGGACCACGATCCGGTCGCGAGTGACGACGATCAGCTCCTCCTCGCCGTCGGCGTGACGCACCAGCAGTTCCACGTCGGTGCCTCGCGGACCGCGGATCACCGCGACCGCCTGCTCCAGGCTCCAGCCTTCGGTCGACTCGCCGTTGACTTCGAGGATGATGTCGCCGGGACGCAGTCCCGACTCCTGCGCCGGTGAGCCATTGAACGGCCGCACGATGATGATCGCGCCCTCGACCATGTTGACTGTCGCGCCGATGCCCTCAAACGAGCCGCCGATGTCCTCGCTGCCGAGCCGGTAGCGTTCTGCGTCGATAAACACCGTGTGCTCGTCGCCGAGCGCATCGAGAATCCCGTTGATCGCCGCCTCGCGGGCGTCGAGGGATTCGAACCTGGCCGGTTCGACGAACTCGCGATCGAGGACATCGACGATCTCATCGAGCAACGCAAATCGGGACTCGCGGCCCGGCGCCGCTTCGGCTCGCTCTTCCTGCTCATCGTCGCCGCCCGCCGGCTGGACCGCCGCGGGTATGCCGGCGGGACCGGAGCCGTCACGCGAACTGCGCAGGAACTGCCCGTAGTCGTCGCTCGCGTCGATCACCCGCATCACGCCGATGCCCAGCGCGAAGGCCGCGCCGATCATCACGAAGATCAGTAGCGCGATTGAACCGCGGCCCGGTCCGCCGCCCTCGCCCGAGGATTCCGGTATCGCCGCACGCCGACTCGGCTCGCCGACAGCCGGCGGGTCCCATCGCAACTCCGACATCAGCCTCCGCCTCTCAGCGCCGTCTCGCAACGCCCAGGCGTCGACTCCACGTCGACGCCCCTCAATGTCTGTATCATCGCATCCAAATTACAGTGATCCCGGAGGAACGACGATACTCGCGGGAGACCAAAGGAGACCGCCATGCCAGCCGTTGCCGGATACAGTCACGTCGCCATCTGCGTGTCGAATGTGGAGTCGTCGCGGCGCTTCTACGGGGAACAGCTCGGATTGGGCGAGATCGACCGGCCCGACTTCGGCTTCCCCGGCGCCTGGTACGAGGTCGGCGCGCTGCAACTGCACCTGATGGAGCGCAAGCTGGAGTCCGACGTCGAGGGCATCGGACCGCACTTCGCGCTCTACATCCCCACTGACGACTTCCTCGGCGAGGTCGAGCGTCTGCGCTCCGAGGGCGTCTCGATCATGGTCGAACCGAACCAGCGCGACAACGACGGCATCTGGGCCGCCTTCTGCAAAGACCCCGACGGGAACATCATCGAGCTCACCGACATGGGTCCCGATCACCACAAGTAGACCGTCATTGCACGCGTCGTCTCTGACAGACGTGCCGGGAGTCTCGCCTGCACGGATCAGTTCCGCGGCCGTCGGCGGGACTGCGCCTACGCTTAACCGGTGACCGCCACGTCGGACGCCGTCCTGATCTGTCCGGGTCAAGGCGCGCAGCGCGCCGGTGGCGTCGCCGATCTCGCCGATCGGGTGGAAGACCTGCCGCCGCTCGGTCAACGCGCATTCGCGACCGCTTCGGCGATTGTCGGCTGCGACCTCTGGCAGCTCGGCCTGAGCCCCGATCCCGATGACGAGGTCGCCCTGCGCATGCCCTCGCTGCTGCAGCCCTACCTGGTCGCCTGGGCGGCGGCGGAGTACGCGCAGGTGTCGGATGCGGTCGGATCGTTGGGGTTCGTGACCGGACATTCGAGCGGACTCAACTCGGCTATCGCCCTCTCCGGCGCGGTCGACCTGGAATCGACGCTGCGCTTCGCCTGGGAGTGCGGCCGCAACCTCGATCGCGACTGCGTGGAGTCCCCAGGCGGTCTCCTGGCCCTGGTCGGCGCCGGACGCCCGGCCGCCGAGGCGATCGCTGCCGAGTCGGGCGCGACCCTGGCCAACCACAATGCGGCAGACCAGACCGTGATCGGTGGTTCCTTCGCCGCGATCAGGCGGGCCCTGGCGCGCGCGCCGAGTCACGGCTGCCAGGCGGTCGAGTTGCGCGTCGCCGGAGCGTTCCACACGCCGTCGTTTCAGCCGTCCGACTGGGCCAACCGCGCGCTGATCGACGCGTTGCCGGTCGCGGACCGGTTCACCCCGATCGTCGGCAACCGCGCGGGCCAGATCATCTCCGACCCCGAGGCGCTGCGCGACGAACTGTGCGCGCAATACGTGCGACCGGTGGAGTGGTTGTCGGTGCTCGAGACGCTGTACGGCGTCGGTGCGCGCCGCTTCATTACGCTGGGGCCGGGCAATGTGATGGCGGGGCTCGTCCGACGCTACGGCAAGACCATTCCCGACCGAATCCAGATCCGACGCAGCGCCCAGCTGCGCTGACGCACCTGGGACCACAGGAGACCACCGCTCATGCCGACATATGACTCCGACTACATACTGACCACCACGCGCTCCGTGCGGCTGCGGCTCGACTTTGAGCGCCCGATTGAGCCCGAGCTGATCAATGAGTGCCTGGAGATCGCTCTGCAGGCGCCAACCGCGTCGAACTCGCAGCAGTGGCAATGGCTGGTGATCACCGATCCCAAGAAGATCGCCGGCATTGCCGCGATCTACAAGGACAGCTTCGAGGAGCTGACCCGGGCTCGGGCGGACGAAGGTCCCCGCTGGCCTGAGGGCGACTCCCGCGCTGACGCGGCCGAAGGCGTCAGCCGCTCGGCCACATATCTGGCCAATGAGATGCACCGCTGTCCGGCGCTGCTGATCGCCTGTATCAGCGGGCGCGTCGAGGACGCGGGCCCCATGGCGCAGGCCGGCACCTACGGCTCGATCCTGCCCGGCGCCTGGTCGTTCATGCTCGCCGCCCGCTCGCGCGGGATCGGCATGGCCTGGACCACGCTGCACCTGCGCGACGAGTCGCTCTCGCGCAACCTGCTTGGCATCCCCGAGGACGTCACTCAGGCGGTGCTCTTCCCGATGGCCTACTTCACCGGCGAGAGCTTCAAGCCGGCTCCGCGCGTACCCCTGGGGGAGGTGGTGCATTGGAACAACTGGGGACAGCGCACCCCCGACGGTTAGCACCGCGCTCGCCTCGGCAAGCGCGGCGATGTGCGATGCGGTTGTCTATTCGAGACGGCCGATCGCGTCAACTTTCCACAGACCTTCAACTTCGACCCACTGGGTGAAGATCGTTCCGTCACCGCCGGCGCTCTCCGGTCCGCGGAAGGTGATGTGGAGCAGGTTGTCGCCCTGGTCGTCGATCTCGTAGCTCTCCGAGCCTTCGGCCGAGCCCGGCTGCGCCTGCAGCGCCATCGCCTGGCCGATTCCCACCGGCGTGAACATCGGCATCAGGCCGGCAATGTTGTTTGCGATCAGGTCCTGGGCGAACTGATCGGCGATTTCCAGGAGGTTTG
>JAPPBK010000046.1 GCA_026705105.1 Chloroflexota bacterium
CCCGCCGCTGACAGTCGACTCGAAGGTCGTGCGCAACTGGGGCGAGGCGTATGAGTGACATCGTCGCCGCAGTCGACCCCGGGCTGTCTACCGGCATCGCGATCTGGGGGAGGGACTTCGGCTTCAGCACGCAGACGCTCCCATGGATCGCCGCTGTCAGCGAAGTCAAGAGCGCCGAGCCAGACATCGTCGTAGTCGAGCGCTACACCGTCCGCCCGTCGCAGCCGTGGTCGCGCCACCCCGAGCCGATGTGGGCGATCGGCGCGCTGCTGTACTGGTCTGGCGACGGCGGGCCGGAGATCGCGTTCCAGAACCCGGGGTTCAGGGCGCCGGCGATGGAAGAAGCGCGCAAGACAGTCGCGAAGGGCGCGACGCAGCACGAGGTCGACGCAGCCGCACATTTGATCATGTGGCTCCGGCGCAACGACCGGTGACGCCTACAGTGTCGCTCGACGGCGACGCGTTCGTCGTCGAGTGGGAGCACGGCGCAGCGGTGCTGAAGCAGTGCGTGCCGTGCCGCAAGAGATCGGAAGGCGTGTTCACAGTGCCGGCGACGTACGCCAACGCGTACCGCTTGGCGGTGCGCGTGCCGTACGCCGCGTGGGGCGACGACGCGAAAGAGGCCGCGGCGGCGCTGCACGACGCCGCGGTCCACCGCGCGGCGCGCGTCACCCCGGTCGATGGGCTGTCGCCGGCGCAAGAGACAGGCGTCGCGTGGCTGTTGTCGGGCTCCGGCCTGCTGGCGGACCAGATGGGGTCCGGCAAGACTGTGCAAGCCTGTGTGGCGCTGCGCGAGCGCAGCGGCCCTGTGGCTGTCGTGTGCCCCAACTCTGTCGTCGACCACTGGGTCGAGCACATCGAGAAGTGGACGGGCCGCGGAGCCCGCGCGATCACATCTGCCATCGCGCCGTACGAGCGGCCGGCGTCGCTGCGCGGGGCGGTCGACACCGACATGGCGGTCGTCGTGCCGTGGTCGCAAGTCGCAGGCTTGGCGAAGCAGGCGGCGTTCGGGCACACGAAGCTGCCCGAGCAAGAAGCCGGCCAGCTGCCTCTCAGCGAGACCGACTGGGACGTGCTCATCGTCGACGAGGCGCACCGCGCCAAGAACCCGTCTGCCGCGCAGACGCGCGCAGTGTGGAGCATCCAAGCGACGACGGTGTGGGCGCTCACCGGCACGCCTGTGTCCGAATCGCCGCTCGATTGGTGGTCCATGCTGCGGCTGATCGACCCGCGCTCGTGGCCGTCGCGGACGAGGTACGCCAACGAGTACTGCACCCAGACGCCCATGTTCTGGGGAGGCTCGCAGTGGATGTTCGGCCCCGCCCTGCCAGAGCTGCGCCAGCTGACAGACTGGCTGATGCTCAGGCGCACGATGGACGAAGTCATCGGCAGGCACATCGTCAAAGACAGGACGGTGCGCAAGGTGCACCTGCCCGCGAAGCACCGCAAACTGTACGACGACCTGCGGGAGAACCTGCTCTTAGAGCTGCAGGGGGAGGTGCTCACGCTGCCCAACGCGCTGGCGGCGGCGACGCGCCTGCAGCAGATGGCGGCGGCCCACCTCGAGGCGGACGGAGACGGCAACTACAGAATGTGCATGCCGTCGCCCAAATGCGAGATGCTCGCGGCCATCATCGACGAGCTCGGGGACGAGCAGCTCGTCGTCATGTCGTCGTCGAAACAGCTGCTCCACCTGGCGAGCGCCAAGATAGCCGCCGCCGGCTACACGACCGCAGAAGTCTCAGGCGACGTGACCGGCGACGCTCGGACGGACGAGATCGCGGCGTTCCAGTCGGGCGAGCGCCAGATAATGTTTGCCACCACCGGCGCGGGCGGCGAGGGGATCGACTTGTCAGCTGCCTCCCGCCTGGTCATGCTCCAGCGCCCGTACTCGCTCGTGCAGTCGGCGCAGGCTGAAGACCGCGTGCGCAGGTGGACGCAAGAGAAAGGCGCTGTCGAGATCATCGACGTCGTGACGGCCGACACAGTCGACGAGCGCATCAGAGTAGCGCTGCAAGCGAAATCGACGACAGCGTCGCAGATCACCGGAGCGGAGATACTACAACTATTATGACCAGACTCTCACTCTCGCACCTGCGCACGCACCAGACGTGCGTGCGGCAATGGTGGTTCACATACATCGAAGGCTGGGTGGCCGAGTCGTCGGGCGGCGCGGCGCACCTGGGCTCGCTGGTCCACGACGGGCTCGCCGACTACTACAAGACCGGCGACCCGTGGGAGGCGATCAGCGCCGCAGAGGCCGAAGCGCTCGAACAAGACGACGCCGACGCGCTATCAGCCGT
>JAPPBK010000120.1 GCA_026705105.1 Chloroflexota bacterium
CTCGTCGATCAGTTCCGGCGCGTCGATGCCGAGGAAGGTGTCGGCCATCAGCAGACCGCGCACGCGCTGCGGATGGCGCACGGCGAAGGGCAGGATCGTGAATCCGCCCATCGACTGGCCGACCAGCACCGCCTCGGGGATGTCGAGCGCATCCATCAATTCGCCCAGATCGCGCGCGAACGCCTTGCGACCCTCGCCCGAGTCGTCGCGGCTGCGGCCCCAGCCGCGCACCTCGTATGTGACGCAGCGGTAGCGGTCGCGGTAGACCGGGATTTGCTGCCACCAGCTCAGGTGATTGCCGCCCGCGCCGTGGACGAAGACGATCGTCTCCGGTCCTTCGCCGAACTCGTCGTAGACCAACTGTCCGCCTGTCACATCCAGCGTCTCGGCCATCTTGCACGCTCCTGCGCTGTTCCTGAAGGTCTGGTCGGCTAAACGCTACTCTTTTCCCAGTCTGCGAGGTGCAGGGATGGCATTCGAGTACGCCGGTAGCAGCCTGCCGATTCGAGAGAAGACGATCTCGTCCCAGCGGATGAGTTGGGAGATGATCGCCCGTCCCGGCCGCTGGTGGAGCGGCGCCGAGCGGGTCGAAATCGCCGGAATCGGCCGTGCGACGCGAGAGCTTGAGGGCGTTGGCAGCGAGCTGCTTCCCGAAGCGGCTGTCTACGCGATCCAGAAGCTGGTGGTCGACAACGCCAATCTCAATCGCGAGTTCTACGCGGAGGTCGTCGCCGCCGAGGGCATGGGCGAGGACCACTACGTCGAACTGGTGGCGGTGGTCGTACACGCGCTCTCGATCGACGAGTTTCACCGCGCCCTCGGACTCGAACTCGAACCCCTGCCGGAGCCGGTCCCCGGCGAGCCGAGCAGGCAGCGACCGGCGCTGGCGGAACAGCGCGATTCCTGGCCGCCGCTCGTGCCCAGGCAGGGTCTCAACCCGGGCGATGAGGTGCTCTACGGCCCGCTGGAGTGGGGCGCGAACGTGATCTCGGCGCTCTCGCTCGTGCCCGAGAACGTGCGCTGGCTGCACGACCTGTCCGAGGGTCACTACCTGTCCTTCGCCGAGATGCGGCAGCCCGACCCGCTGCGCGCGATCTCGCGCCCGCAGATCGAGCTGATCGCCGCGCGCGTCTCGGCGCTCAACGAGTGCTTCTATTGAACGGCCTCGCACGTGCGTATGCTCCGTGAGAGCAGCAAGCGAAGCGGCAGCCTGGACAGCCTCAATCTGCAGGGCGCGGTCGGTCCCCAGGCCGACAGCGGCGTGCCGCACGGCGGCCTGCTGACCGCCTTCGCCGAGGCCGCAGTCCGCCGGACTGATGCGCTGCCCGGTCTGCGCGAGCGGATCGCGGCCGAACTCGGTCCGCAAGAACTGGTCGACGCCGCCGGAGTCGTGGCCAACTTCCAGCGCATGGTCCGCATCGCCGACGGCTGCGGCATCCCGCTCGACGAGTTCACCCGGGACGCCACCGACGACGTCCGCGAAGACCTCGGTCTGCACCGGTTCGCCTCGGCGGCGAACACCGCCTAGGGATGGGAAGCCGACATGACCACCACGACCGCAGCGTTCACATACCGCAACACGAGCTGGCCAGTGCTGGATCGCACGGCCGAAGCGCACCGACGCAGTTGGGCGATGTTGGCGGCGCCCGGCGAGTGGTGGACCGGCGCCGAGCGGGTCAGCATCGCCGCCGAGTGCCGCCGCGCTTCGGCTCTGGCCGACGGCCTGCCGGATCCCGGGCCTGGTCCGGCCGCACTGCCCGATGCTGCCGTGTTCGCCATTCACAAGCTGATCGGTGACCTGCCGAACGTCAGCCGCGAGTGGTACGACGAGACGGTCAACGCCGAGGGCATGTCCGACGCCCACTACATCGAGCTGCTGGGCGTCGTCGTGCATATCTGGTCAATCGACGAATTCCACCGCGCGCTGGACATCGACCTGGAGCCTCTGCCGGTACCGACTCCCGGCCAGCCAACACGGATTCGCCCCAGCGGCGCCAAGCTGCACGGCAGTTGGCCGCCGACGGTCTGGCCGGACGACCTCGATGAACGGGACGCCGATATCTACGACGGAGCCGACCGCGCTGCCAATGTGCGCGCGGCGATGAGCCTGCATCCCGACAGCGTGCGCTGGCTCAGCGACCTGTTCGACGCCCACTACCTGAGCTGGATCGAGATTGGAGCGGAACAAGAGTCGTTCCGCGTGCTTACACGACCGCAACGTGAGCTCGTCGCGGCTCGCGTCTCGGCGCTCAACGAGTGTTTCTATTTAACAATCTCCCATGTGATGCTGCTCGGTC
>JAPPBK010000189.1 GCA_026705105.1 Chloroflexota bacterium
GTACTGATCGATGAAGTTGCTGCGCGTACTAAGCGGCTTGCTGTCATTTTCCGGCAGCACCGACTCGTCGGAGTGCACGATGGCGTGATTATGCAGTTCACTCTCATAGCGAATCGATGACAAGATGTAACGTTCCAGGAGCGACGGTTTGTCCAGCATCATCAGCGTCTGGTTGGCGTTGCAAGCGAACACGACATCGTCGAACGCATCCTGCGCTCCCTGCTCGTCCTCGACGACCACCTCCGCGGCTTGGCGATACACCTTGCGCACCGGCCGGCTCAGGTACACCTTGTCCCGGAAGCCCTCCGAGAGGCAGTCGTAGATCCTGCGCGTGCCCTGATCCCATGTTTGCATCGGCGTGGCCCGCTCGATGTCGAAGAACTCCAGGTACCGCGAAAACAACGCCGCGGGCATGTCAAACACATTGGTCGCCATCAGGAAGTTGACGAACATCGGCTTGAGCACCTTGTAGCGAAAATCCCCCGAAAAACCGCCCAGGTTCAGCAACGTGCCCATGCTGACGTAGTTGAACGGATTCAGCGCGTTGAGCAGTTTCGACCTCGCGCGGGTCAGCCAGCCCGCACGGTGCAGTAGCCGCAGCAGACGCTGAAATCGCTCAATCTCCCCCTGCAGCTCTCGTCGAATCTCGGAGTCGAAGTCATGCGCGTAGATCTCTCCTGCGTATCTCACGCTGTAGCTGAATCTCGTGTCCACGAGTTCGATGCCGAACTGCTCCATCAGCAGCGTGACGTGGTGATAGACGGATGGAATACAGGCGGTAACCGAAATGTCAAACGGAATCGAGCTGCCGTCTTCTTGCGGCATGTCGGCAGTGAAGGCATTGCCGCCGAGCTGTGGCTCGGCCTCGTAGAGTCGGAAATCGAATCGGTCCGGCTGCTGATGCAGCGCCCAGGCGGCGCCAAGGCCCGAGACGCCGCCTCCGATAATGGCGATTCGGCGAGGTGCGGTCATCGCGCCGCCGCTTCAGCGGTCGCGGCGCGTTCGCTCCCCAGGTCGAGCCGGTCGTCCTGTTCGCCGTTCCGGGAGTAGAACTGCGAACAATACTCGCGATAGGTCATGATCTCGCCATCGGAGCGGCACAGCCGAGGCCGCGCCCGATAGCGCTTCCGACTCCAGACAGCCACATCCTGTAGTACGTCCCTCTGCTGGTAGAAGCTCGTGATCCTGTTCATCAGCGGTGCGCGCCACGCGATCGGCAGGAATCCCAGGCCGACAATCCGGCGATTCGGCCGCGTCAGCTCCCCGATCTGGGCCGCCAATGTCAAATCGACCAGGTGGCCATCAACGGGGGTCGCCAGCACCCAGAGGCGAAAATCCATGCCGATCGACTGCTCCCGGCCTGAAACGATTGAGTACCCCAGACCGTACAGTTCCGCTCGCGCGTGAACGTTCAGGGTTGCGATCTCGAACTTGCCGAGCGACTGCGTTCTGCTGAAATCGAACTGGCTTTCCAGGCGTGGTCCGTCGACCAGGACCGGGTAGTCCCCGTTGACATGGTGATATCCGTGCACGTACCGCAGATGGGCGATGTCGACCGAGTTCTCCGCGGTCTCCTGGGGGTGGCCGGGAAAGCGCATGGTCTGGACGCTGATCCTGCTCCAGCCCGCCTGATCCGGCTCCTCGTCGGGCAGCTCCCAAAGCGGCTCGCGGTCTTCATCGCCCCACCAGGCAAAGACCAGGCCGCAGATCTCCCGCGTGGCATAGACGCCCAGGTTGGCCGAGCGCGGCGCGGCGGCGAACGGCGTGGCCGCGCAGCGTCCGCCGGCATCGAACTCAAACCCGTGGAACGGGCAGACCAGCCGACCGTCGCAGACCGCCCCGCCCGACTCCGGGCCCAGGTACGAACCCAGATGCGGGCAGTAGGCGTCCGCCACGCAGATGTTGCCTTCGTCGTCCGACCAGATGACGATCTCCTCGCCCATCCACTGCTTGGCGAGTAACCGACGTTTCAGCACCGACGCTCGGCTGGCGACGAGATACCAGCCGACTGGAAACGGCGACGGCGGCGCCGTGTCGTCCGCGCGCTGCTGCAGGGCGGGCATCGCTTAACCCTCTTCGCGCGCGCGCAGTCGCATCGACCGCTGCGTCACGCGCCAACTCCACTGTAGGAACAGTAGATCGCGCATCGACGCGTCAAGCGCACTGGCGCGATTATGTCTGCACCCTATCAGCACGGTTTCGGCTCCCCAAGTGCTGTTGTCATATAGTGACCCGATCCAGCCATTTTTGTGGGAGATGCGCACGCCGCTGGGGATGCCACCCTGCAG
>JAPPBK010000123.1 GCA_026705105.1 Chloroflexota bacterium
CTGCGCGGTAGCGTCGGTCACGTAGAACCCCGCGCTGTCCGCCCCCAGGCCGGACGGGTCGCGGTTGTCCGGCACGAGGATGTGCTCTTTGGCGGTGTCTGCGCTGCGCGACGCGACATCGTACGCCTCGATCTTGCGGGACACCTTGTTGGCCGTCCACAGCGTAGTGCCGTCGGTCCACAGCCCGGCGTACTCACCGGCCTGCATGGCGAAACCGCTGGCGTTGTCGCGCGCGCCGTCTTCGTACACGTACATGCGGCTGGCCGACTCGACGTTGGAGGGCTCGTCCACGACGTAGAGCTTGCCGCCGACGAAAGCGACGCCGCGCGCGTTGTAGTTCACGATGGTGAAGTCGTGCGCCGACGCGCGGGCGCCCGCGTGGGTGTAGGCCAAGACGCGGCGCCGCTGCGAAGATGGAACCCAGATGTGTGTGTCGTCTGCAGCGGCGCCGCGCGGCCCGGGGTTGTCGTCTGACAACGCCCACTGCGCCGATGCCCTGTTACCGGCACCGACTGCCCACCTTGCCACCAGGCGGGGGTCCTGCGAGCCTACCACGCGCCGGTAGAGCTCGAGCGTCTCTGGCGCGGTGAACGACGCGCCAGTGTTGAGGGTCACCTGGACCCTGATGCGAGCCTCTTCGTTGTTCGCGACAGCCTGCACTGTCGGCGGTCCGGCGGCCATCAGATTGTCGCCAGCGGGTGCGTCACGAGTGTCACGTTCACCGACGTCTCCGGGACTAGCTGCAGTGTCGACATGTCCGCCTGGTCGATGGTGGCCACGGACGCCAGCAACCCTACCGCCACCATCCCGCACAGGTCCCGGACAATGACGACTCGCCCGAGCCAGCGGGCGAGCTGCAGCGCGCCGTCGCGGTCGTTGTACGCCAAGCGCATGTTGAGCACGCGGGTCGACTGCGCCTCCCATGTGACGGCGCGCCTGCCTGCCGGGCCGGTGTTCACTACCGAGCCGAGCGCCTTGCCGTTGATGTCGATGCGCTGCGCGCGCACAGAGACGCCGCTCGCCGGGGTGTCTACGGGGTTGACCAGCACGGAGCGCAAGTTCAACTGTGCCATCAGCAAGACCCTCTCGCCCGGCCGGCGATCGGCCCTTGGGCGACTCTATCGTACAGGTCTCCGTCGAGCCATATCTGCAGGCCGCCTTCGAGCGACCCGTTGATCGACTCGAGCAGCGCGACGATCTGCTCGTTGGTCGCTGTGATCGCCCTGCTCACATGCGTCTTGTGCGGCGCGTACGGGCCGAGCGTCTCGAACTCTGTCTCCAGAGTGGCGAGCTGGCTGCGCAAGAACCTCAGCTGCTGCTGCGGCCCTGTGGTCGACCCGCCTGCGATGATCCCCTCGAGCTGTGCGATCTTCGAGGCTTGCGCGTCGTCTGCGGCTTTCTGCTTGGCTGCCTCGAGCGCCCTGATCTGCGTCGTCGCCTCGCCGCGGGCTCTCTGTATCTGCGCGACCTGGAAGTAGCTCGCGCCTTCGAAGCTTTCGTCGAGCTTGTCGCGCTGCTCTTTCAGCGCCGTGATCCGCTCGTCGTAGCTGGCGTCGGTGCTCTGGCCTGCCGTGCCGAGCAGGGCGGCAGGGTCGGGCAGCCGCTCGGGCGGGTTGAACGCAGCGACCAGCTGGGCCATCTCTGCGCTGCGCAGTTGCCCTGTAGCGCTCTTGGCAGCCAGGCCGGCGAGCCTGTCGATCTCCGCGTCGCCGGTCGGCACGTGGCCGGCGAACGCCGCCTGCTGCTGGGCGTGCAGCGCCGCCACGACACCGACATGGTCGGTGACGCCGCCTGCGCTGACGATGCCGGACAGGCGCGCGACCTCAGCAATGCGCGGCGCCTCAGCCAGCTGCTTCAACTGCTCGTTCAAGCCTTCGATCTGGAGCTTCACTCCCGCGATAGCGTGCTTCGTCAGCCACGGCGGCCCCTTCGAGGCTTCGAGTTGGTCGAGCTGGACGTTCCACCGCCTGAGCTGCCCTTCGAGCGCGAACTGCGGGTCGATGTCCGCAAATTCCGTCAACTTGTCGCGGCGGGCTTGCTTCAGCGCGGCCGTGAGCTCGTTGAACTTCTTCGCCGTTTCAAGCATCCTCTCCGCCGGATCGGCGAATTTGCGGCCCAAGTCGCGGAAGGTCTCTGCAGCGCGCTTGCGCCACTTAGTCACCTGCTCCCACGCGTCTGCTTCTTTGTGCAGCGCAGCGATCGTCGCTTCCTGCTGCTTCATCTCTTTTGTCTTCTCGCGCACCCGAGGAGGCCTGTCGCTGAAGATGTTCCTGAGG
>JAPPBK010000308.1 GCA_026705105.1 Chloroflexota bacterium
AACTGCCGACACCACGATTTTCAGTCGTGTGCTCTACCAACTGAGCTACCTCGGCCAGATAACTGGATCAGCATATACCCTGCCGGCCCAGCCGGACTCGGCCGAACTCAGCCAAGGCGAAGTGAACGCGACCCGTTGCATCGTAGTCAGACCCGCGGCATCGCCTCGACCGTCGGCATGACCGCGCGGCGAACATCCTCGAAGACCTGTTCGATGGTTCCGCGCGCGTCAATCACGTCCCAGCGGTAGCGCTCCGCCATGTCCGACATTTCACGCAGCTGTTCGCGCTGGTGCTGCATGAAGCCGTCGTAGATGCTGCGGTCGTGCAGGTAGTCACCGCCCGACTCCCAGAAGTCGAATCCCCGCTCGAGCACGCGCAGTACCAGGTCTTCGGCGTCGATGTCGAGATAGACCACCTGGTCGGGAATCAGAGCGAATCCGTAGATCTGCTCCAACCACTCGCGCGGCGCGCCGCGGACGATCGCCCGGGCCATGAGCGAGAAGATGTAGCGATCGGCCAACACGACCATCCCGGCCTGAAGCGCTGGCAGCATGATCCGCTCGAACCGGTCCCAGAAGTCGGTCGCATAGAAGAGGTTCAGTGTGATTGGGTCGAGCGTGTGTCCTTCTTTGGCCTGGTCGATACCGGGACCAACCAGCGGCGAACGCCTCAGGCCGCTGTCCACCACCCCCCAGCCGTTGGCCTCGAGGTAGTCCTTGAGGATCGAGATGATCGTTGACCGCCCGACCCCATCGGTGCCCTCGATCACGATCAGGCGGCCCGGCAACCACTCTTGATCGATCCCCGGCGGCGGCTCGCCATAGAACTTGACCGCCGTCACCGACCACCCCCGGCGGCGAGCGAGGCGAATCCGGTCTGAATGTGCACCGGTACCCGCGAGATCTCTCGGCGCGGCATCCCTTCCAGCAGCGGCTCGACCAGCTTGCGCACTTGCACTTGCTGGGTCACGAGCGGTTGCGACGCATCAATCCGGGTGATGTCGTACTCCTCGCAGAGCTTGTCGTACTCCTCCAGGATGCGCCCCTGGAACAACCTGAACGACTCTTGCAGGTCGTCAGAGAGTCCCAGGTCCATGCCGGCTTCGTAGAACTTGATCTCGGCCCTGGCCGCCGCGATGCGCCGGATCGATTCATCCAGCGACACGTGGAAGTAGAGGGCGAGGTTCGGAGGAGGCGCGAACGAGTAGAGGTCGCGCACCCAGTTGCGGTTCACGCCGCGAGCAGCGTCACGCGCGAAGGCGGTGTACACATACCGGTCGGCCAGGACGATCACCCCGGCCTGCAGCGCAGGCAGGATCTGCTCGTGGGTCCGGCTGGCGAAGTCGGCGGCGTGGACCAGGCTGAACGACATCGGCGTCAGCAACTGCTTGCGCTTGCCCCGCTTGGTGGTGTCGCGCACGATCGGCGACGAATTCCACTCGGTGAAGACCGTGACATAACCCTCGCTGCGCAGCCACTTGTGCAGCAGGTCGAGCTGAGTGCTCTTACCGGATCCGTCGATGCCTTCAACCACGATCAGGCGGCCGGGAAGATGAGAGAAATCCGTTGTGGTGCTCACTCGAAGGTCCTCTCGATCACGCGGGCCGCAACGCCCTCGTCATCGCCCTTGGACAGTTGCTTCCCCTTGAGGCTAACAAACTCGCGTACCGCGGGGTGATGGCGGGACCGGCTTGGCCCGGGCCGGATGGGGCGGCGGGAAGAGCTCGAGCGCCGCCGCCGGCCATCCATCGCCGCTCTCGACGTCGGAGAATTCGGTTCCATCGACGGAGTCTTGTTCGATTGCTCGCCTCAAGGGAACAGACCCTAGTCCAACACTTCGCTCGCGAGCTCCTCCAGTTCTTCGAGCGCCCCGCCTTCGGTGTTACTTCTCAACCAGATGGTCGCCCGGTCCGCCCCAGCCTCTTCCAGGGCGTCGATCGCTTCACGGGTTCGGTATTGGCGGGGACCGCCGAAAGCCAGGACCTGGATCGATGCAGGGTCCCGGCCGGCGGCCTCAGCCAGTTCGTTCAGTTCCTTCCGCCCTCGTTCGATCTCCTCCCGATCGACGAAGTTCGCGTGGTCCTTGGACACGATCGTCGCAGCTCGGGCGGGCATCCAGCCGTCGCCGTACTCCACGACTCGCTTGAGCACATTCTTCGCCGTACCGCCCAGAAACACGGGCGGGTAGGGCTTCTGGGCAGGCTTGGGGAACAACTTGACTGCCGGGAAGTCGTAGTAGGTTCCGTGGTACTCCGCCTCGTCC
>JAPPBK010000161.1 GCA_026705105.1 Chloroflexota bacterium
CGAGGCGGCGTGGTACCTCGTCCACGACGCCGCACGGCCGCTCGCGAGCGTCGTGCTCTCGGGGCGGGTGCTCGATGCCGCGCGCGAGGACGGCGCTGCCATCCCAGGCCTCGCAGTCGCCGACACGGTGAAGGTCGTCGACGCCAACGGACAGGTCACGAGCACCCTCGACCGATCGGCGCTGCGCGCCGTGCAGACACCGCAGGCGTTCGCCGGACCGCTGCTACGACGCGCCCACGCCGCGGGCGGCGACGATGCGACCGACGACGCACAGCTCGTCGAGCGGCTCAGCGAGCCGGTCGTGGTGGTCGAGGGCGAGCCGAACGCGCTCAAGGTCACAACCTCCGAGGACCTCGACCGCGTGCGCGCGCTCGTCGAGCAAGGGGCGCCGCGCTCGCTGCTTGACGCGCCGGTCCCGCGCGGCGCGGACCATGTAGCCGGGTAGTCGGCTGATGCGCATCGGCAACGGGTACGACGTGCACCGCTTCGCCGCGAGCGGGACGCTCCGCCTCGGCGGCGTCGAGATCGCCGACGCGCCCCAGCTCGAAGGCCACAGCGACGGCGACACGCTGATCCACGCGATCATCGACGCGCTGCTCGGCGCGGCCGGCGAGGGCGACATCGGCGAGCACTTCCCGCCCGGCGACCCGTCGACGGCCGGCATCGACAGCCGCGAGCTGCTGACGCGCGCAGTGCGGCTGGTGGCGGCGCGCGGCTACCGCGTCGTCAACGTCGACGCCACGGTCATCGCCGAGCGCCCGCGCCTGCGCCCCCACATCGCCGCCATGCGCGAAGCGCTGGCGCGCGGGCTGGGCGTGGAGGCGTCGGCGGTGAACATCAAGGCGACGACGAACGAGGGCCTCGGCGAGATCGGCGCCGGCGAGGCTATCGCCGCGCTGGCGGTGGCGTTGTTGGATGAGGGTGGGGAGTAGCGGCACGCGATGACACGTAAGCTGATTGGTGCCGAGGCACATTAATCATTCAGCGATTCAGGTGGATCGGCCCCTCCCGCCTCTGCACTACCGGAGCGCTCGATTCACTCGCGTGATGAGTCCCTCCCACGAGGTTCGCTCGTGTTCCGCTAGGTCGGTGGCGCTGTGGTCCCGGGTCCACCGGAGGTAAGCCTTCGCGAGCCGATACTTGGAGAAGTCGGTCACCTCGGACTCGAAGATGCTGGTGAGCGGCCTATTGGGTTGGTCCGCCGCCACCTTTGCGATGTCCCAGCCAAGGTCAGACTTAGCTACAGCAACGAGGGTGTCGCGAAGAAGGTCCTCGATCTCGGGTTTGGTAATGGAGCCAGGGCAGACGTCGCTGGTGCGGAGGATGTTCTTGTTCCCAAGGGTGTGAACTAGGGTTTCCTGCTTTGCAGCTTGATCTCCGGCGTTATCCGAGTCCAGCAGGGCCGCCACCTTCAATCTCTGCGAATGGAGGATCGTTGCAAAATAGACGACCTTACTTGCCCCTTCCGCCGGTAGCAGTGCGATCTTTTCGTTGAGATTCGCGATCCCCGCCTCGCGTAGCAGGTGTGCCGTGGCTTCGAAGTACCAAAAGTCGGTGAGTCCCTCCAGTACCAGATTCCGTTGCTGAGCGAAAAGGCTTTGGGCGAGGTCGTAGCCAAGTGCCTCCTGCAGGGGGAGAAGAGCGGCGGGATCACTCGCGCTGAGACTGGTGTGGACTCTGGTTCCTTCATCGCGGTCAGTCATCTCAACCACGCGCACAAGATCCAGCTCATCGGGACCAACAAGGAATGGGGAATGCGTCGTGTAGAGCGTCTGGTTACCTTCTGCTAGTCGTGAGATGGTCCTGCGGAATTCGCGCTGCTTGAGCCCGTGCAAACTCAACCCTGGCTCATCTAATAGCAGTACGGCATTGTCATGAGCTCCCTGCGCCTCCGCGAAGAAGACGACGAAGAACGACACCAGCCATTGAAACCCTGCGGAGCGTTGATCGAGATCGATGTGGACACCGAGTTCGTCCTCGATCGCGACCGTGAGGTACTGGCCGTCCGCCTGCACCAGCACGGTATCTGCTTCCTCACGCTCCGCGTCGGGGTTCCAGATTGAACGAATCTCATCAGTCAAGCGGATACTGGCTGCGTTGAGCTTGATGCGGCGTTCCTCAAGTTGATTACGGTAAGAGTCGAATGCGGCCCGATCGTCACCAGGATCAGGCGCATCTCCGAGATCCGCCAGTTCTCGGGCATCAAAACCTAATAGCTTGAGGAGGCAGACGTTCCCATAGTCGTAGCGTTCATCATCAAG
>JAPPBK010000392.1 GCA_026705105.1 Chloroflexota bacterium
CGGGGTGCGTCGCGCCGTCGACATGATGAAAGAAGCGGCGGCCAACGGCACCAAGGTCACCACCCTGGGACAGGTCGTGCACAATCCACAGGTGGTCGCCGAGCTGGAGAAGACCGGCATCACCGTCAAAGAGGACCGTTCGGCAACCGGAGTCGGCACGGAGACCGTCGCCATCACTGCGCACGGCGTGGGCGAGACCGTGGTACGGGATATTGAGGCTCGCGGACTACAGGTGATCGATACTACGTGTCAGTTCGTTTCCCGCTCGCAGCGCGCGGCGCGCAACCTTGCCGAGCGCGGATTCACAGTGATCATCTTCGGCGACCCCACTCACCCGGAGGTGAAGGGCGTGCTCGGCTGGTGTCGAGGTCGCGGCGTGGTGATCCAGAACGAATCGCTCGATGACCTACCGGACTACTTGCCCGCCAAGGTTGGTGTCATCTCACAGACCACGCACACCCCTGAGCGCTTCGCCGTGTTCGTCGCCAATCTCATGCGCGCGCGCATCGACCAGATCACCGAGATTCGCGTCGTCAACGTCCTTTGTAACGCGACCACCGCACAGCAGGCGGCGACGAGAGACCTGGCCGAAGATGTTGACCTGATGATTGTGGTCGGCGGACACAACTCGGCCAACACGCGTCACCTGGCCGAACTCTCTCGGGCCAACGGCATTGAGACCTATCACGTTGAAACTGCGGACGAGCTCGAATCGCAATGGTTCGACGGGCATGAGGATGTCGGTGTGACCGCCGGCGCGTCGACTCCCGACTTCTCCATCGATGCGGTCGTCGCTCGAATCGAAGAGATCGACCAGCTGGCTTCAGCGACGGCCTGATCCGGATCGCACGTCTTCCGATGCCCCGACCGCGCCGTTCCACCGTCCCTGCCGGCGCGATCCGCGCCATCGAACCGGACTCGCTGGCCAACGAGGCCGGTTTGCTCCCAGGCGACCAGGTGCTGGCAGTCAACGGCCAGCCGATTCGCGACCCGATCGACTACCGCTTCCAGACCACCGAACAGCTCGTCGAGCTCGAAGTTGTCCACAACGGAGAAACAGGATTCGTCGAGTTCGAAAAGCCGATCGACGAACCGCTGGGCATAGAGTTTGACGACGAGGCGTTCGACGGAACCCGCATCTGCAACAACAAGTGCTTCTTCTGTTTCCTCAAGGGTTTACCCAAGGGCTTGCGGCGTCCGCTGTACATCAAGGATGACGACTATCGGCTCTCCTTCCTGCACGGCAACTTTGTCACTCTGACCAATCTCTCCGAGGACGACTGGCAGCGGCTCACGGAGCAACGATTGAGCCCGCTGCATATCAGCGTGCACGCGACGAACCTCGAGCTACGGCGCAGCTTGCTGGGCAATCGAACCGCGCCCGACATCCTCGAGCAACTCCATCGGCTCGCCGGAATGAACATCGAGGCGCACACGCAGGTCGTCCTGTGTCCCGGTGTCAACGACGGCGCCGCACTCGATCAGACCGTTTCCGATCTGCTCAGTCACGACAACGTGGTCTCAATCGGCGTCGTGCCGGTCGGCTCGTCAATGGAGGGAGAGGCGCGCATCGGTGAATCCGGCATGAGAGCGCACAGCCTCGTCGAAGCGAGGCAGGTGGTCCGCCAACTCCGACATTGGCAGCGGATCGCTCGCGAGCAGCGTGTCACCTCCGTGGTGTTCCCCAGCGACGAGTTCTATCTCACCGCCGGCGCGCAGATTCCCTCCGCCGGGCGCTACGACGGATTCCCGCAGTGGGAAAACGGCATCGGCATGACGCGCACATTGATCGACGATTGGACGAAGACTCGCCGCAAGCTGCGCAGCGGGCGCCTCCGCGTCCCGCCTACCGACGCGCTGCTCGCCTGCGGCACGCTGATCGCGCCGACGCTGCGGCGGCTGTGCGAGGAAGCCTCGCAGCTCACCGGATGCCGCATCTCGGTCGCGCCGATCGAGAACACGCTCTTCGGCTCTCGCGTCAATGTCAGCGGCCTCATTCCGGGAAACGACTTCGCCGCCGCGCTGAAGGGCCGCGACCTCCCGGAGCGAGTGTTCCTGCCGCGCGCGTCACTCGACTACTTCGGCAACAAGTTCCTCGATGACGTCACGCCCGCCGAGCTGGAGACGCAACTGAATCGTCCCCTGACCTTTGTCCACTCCATGTCGGAGCTTCTAGAGTCGATTGTTGAAGGCGCCGAGCAGGATGGTCGGGATAGCAGGCAACTACGACCCAACCTGCGTTCCAACGGTCGAAG
>JAPPBK010000375.1 GCA_026705105.1 Chloroflexota bacterium
TACACGTCGCAGCCCTATCGCGAGGACGCAGACGGGTCCGAGTCGCTGGAACCGGCGCTCAACGCCTTCAAGCACGTACTGGAACTCGGTGTCGAGGCGGATGTCGATGTAGTCGCGATCGCGGGCGATTTCTTCGATCACGTCCGCGTCAAGCGGCCCTATGTCGAGGTCACCGGCGAACTGATGGAAGCGGTCGGGCGACCGGTTGTGGTGCTGCCCGGCAATCACGACCCGCACATGCCTGAGGGCATCTACCAGAAGTTCGCCGACGCTTTCCCCTCCAATGTGCACATCATCGCCTCTGCCGAGGGCGAGCTGGTGCTGCTCGAAGAGCACGGCGTGCAGTTCTGGGGACAGGCGCACGAGAGCTACAACGACTTCTCGCCCGCATCGGCGAGGCCGGCCTGGGCGCATGGTCCTGAGCGCTACATCTGGCGTGTCGCGATGGCGCACGGCTACTACGTGGGCACGGGCGAGTCGCGCTACTCGTACCAGATTCACGCTTCGGAGATCCAGTCGCTCGGGGCGGACTATGTGGCGCTCGGCCACATTGACGTGCATGAAGGCGTTGGCGACGGGACGGTTCCGGCCTACTATCCCGGCGCGCCACGACACTCGGGCGGCGCCACAATCGTGGATTTCAGCGCCGAAGGAGTCGTCGTCCGCCACGAGCTGCACGACGGCGCCGAGTCCGATCCGCAGACGGCCCATCCGATGCTGGCTGCCCGATTGCACTAGCTGAGTTCGGAGCTCCCCCCTCAGCCTTCGGCAGCTCCCCCCCAGCGGGGGGAGCGGAGTCACATCGAGAGGAGTTGACGTGGCGTACAGAGCGTTTGTGGTGGACAAGGACGGGGATGACTTCACGGCGTCGGTGCAGACGCTGGAGGAGTCGGCGTTGCCCCGTGGCGATGTCACGGTTGGGGTTGAGTGGTCGGACCTGAACTACAAGGACGGTCTGGCCTGCACGCCGAACGGCCGGGTCGTGACGTCATATCCGATGACGCTGGGCATCGATTTCGCAGGCACGGTGGTGGAGTCCTCGGACTCGCGCTACGCACCAGGCGACGCGGTTGTGGCGACTGGCTACGACCTGGGCACGGGACATCCCGGCGGCTACGCCGAGCGCGTGCGTGTCCCGGCCGACTGGCTCTCGCCGCGGCCCGAGGGGTTGTCGGCGGAAGAGGCAATGACGCTGGGCACCGCCGGCATCACGGCCGCTATGTCGATTGACGCAATCGAGAAAGCCGGCATCGGCCCCGATGCCGGACCGGTGATTGTCTCGGGCGCGACCGGCGGAGTGGGCTCGACAGCAGTGGCGATGCTGGCCGCTCGCGGCTAC
This sequence comes from Chloroflexota bacterium, assembly GCA_026705105.1. Classification (GTDB taxonomy): domain Bacteria; phylum Chloroflexota; class Dehalococcoidia; order Bin125; family Bin125; genus Bin125. The sequence continues at coordinate 1,340 of JAPPBK010000375.1, forward strand.
ACCGTCCACGCCAGTACCGGCAAAGCGGCGGAGCACGACTTCCTGCGCGAACTCGGCGCGTCCGAGATCCTGGATCGCGAGGAGTTGTCGGCCGAGTCGCGGCGACCGTTGGAGTCGGAGCGCTGGGCGGCGGGCATCGACCCCGTCGGCGGGCCGACCACGGCGACAATGCTGCGACAGACCAAGTACGGCGGTCTCGTCGCGGTCTCCGGGCTGGCCGGCGGCGTTGCCATCGGTACGACGGTGATGCCCTTCATCCTGCGCGGCGTGTCGCTGGTCGGGATCGAATCGGTCTACTGGCCGGGTGAAGATCGCCCGCGCCTGTGGGCGCGGATGGCGGAAGACTTCAGTGGCGCCAACCTGCTCGACCTCGTCGAAGCGCGGATCGGACTGGAAGACGTGCCCGAGGCGGGCGCGCGCATCCTCGCCGGCGGCGTACGCGGTCGAGTCCTGGTGCAACCCTCGTAGAGTGCAGCAGACGGAGTAGAACCATGCAGATCGGCATCTTCATCGGCGGCGCCGGACCGGCGCCGGGCGTGCAGGACATCGTCGAGCAGGCCCAGCGGGCCGAGGCGGCGGGGTTCTCGACGTTCGGGATGGCGAACATCTTCTCCCACGACGCGATGGGCGCGCTCACGCTGGCCGGAGCTCAGACCGAATCGATCGAGCTCATGACGGCGGTCGTGCCAACCTACCCGAGGCATCCGCACGCGATGGCGCAGCAGGCGCTGACCGTGCAGGCCGCCTCGGGTGGTTCGCGATTCGTGATGGGCATTGGCCTGTCGCACAAGATCGTGATCGAGGGCATGTTCGGCTACTCATTCGATCGTCCGGCGCGGCACATGAAGGAGTACCTCGATGTTCTCCTGCCGCTGCTCAACGGCGATCCGGTGAAAACCGACGGTGAGCACTACCGAGGCCAAGTGATGCTGGATATTCCTGACGCCGCAAAGCCGGTCTCCTGCATGCTCGCGGCGATGGGTCCGGCGATGCTGCGCCTGGCCGGCGCGCGCACCGACGGGACGATCCTCTGGATGACGGCCGCCGGCGTGGTCGAGTCGTACATTGCGCCGACGATTAACGCCGCCGCCGAGGAAGCCGGACGCTCGTTGCCGCGCATCGTGGTTGGGCTGCCGGTCATGCTGAGCAGCGACGTCGATGCCGCACGCGCGACGGCGGCCGAGCAGTTCTCCAACTACGGAAATCTGCCGTCCTACCGCTCGATGCTGGACAAGCAGGGCGCGGCCAATCCCGAGGATGTCGCGGTGCTCGGCACTGAGGAGCAGATCGAGACGCAACTCCGCCAGTTGCAGGATGCGGGGACGACGGATTTCGTCGGCGTCACCTTCGGCTCGGAAGAAGAACGGTCGCGGACGGAAGAGTTCCTCGGTTCACTCGCGCCGTCGTTGTAGCTCAGGCGCTCGGGTTCAGGCGGATGACCTCGATCGCGCGCGGCTTCGCTCGCTCGGCGTAGTCGATGTACGGCGGCCAGACTTCTGCGGCTGCCGCCCAGAGACGCTCGCGCTCGTCTCCTTCAAGGAACTCGGCCTCGACCGGATGGCGCTTGCGATTGACGAAGACCCAGGCGTGCGGATTGGCTCGCAGGTTGTGCACCCACGAGGGGTGCTTGGGACCACCGCCGACGGAACCGATGATCACCCAGCTCTCGCCGTCGGGTACATAGAACAACACCGCGTCGCGCAGGTCGCCCGACCTCGCGCCCACGGAGCGCAGCATCAGCGAGTCGACGTAGGGAACGCCCTGGTTCCAGGTGATCATCCGTCCCATGATCGAGTAGCCGGTCGTACGAATGGCGAACTCTTCCAACGGGCGAAGTACGCCGAGACGCCGGAGCAGGTTGACGATGTCTTGCCACATGGCGTCGACTCTCGAAGCTGCCTACTCGATGTAGTCGCGCAGGCGGGTGGCGCGGGTGGGGTGACGGAGCTGGCGCAGCGCCTTGGCCTCGATCTGGCGGATTCGCTCGCGGGTCACGTCGAAGTCGCGGCCGACCTCTTCCAGAGTCCGCGCGCGTCCGTCGCCAAGCCCAAAGCGCAGCTCCAGCACTTGCCGTTCACGCGGCGAGAGCGAGCCCAGCACGGCGCCGACCGTCTCCTTCAGGAGCTGCTGACCGGCTGCCGCATCGGGCGCGACCATTTTCTCGTCCTCGACGAAGTCGCCCAGATGGCTATCGTCTTCCTCGCCGATCGGCGTCTCGAGCGATACCGGCTCCTGCGAGACCTTGATGATCTCGCGCACGCGCTGGGCGTCAACGCCCATGCCCTCGCCGATTTCCTCGTAGGTCGGTTCGCGGCCGAGTTCCTGCACGAGGCGGCGCGAGACACGGACCTGCTTGTTGATCGTTTCGACCATGTGCACCGGGATGCGGATCGTGCGCGCCTGGTCGGCGATGGCACGGGTAATGGCCTGGCGGATCCACCAGGTGGCGTAGGTGGAGAACTTGTAGCCCTTGCGGTAGTCGAACTTCTCGACCGCGCGGACCAACCCGATGTTGCCCTCCTGGATCAGGTCGAGCATCGACATGCCGCGGCCGATGTACTTCTTGGCCACCGAGACGACCAGTCGGAGATTGGCCTCCGTCAAGCGCTTTTCGGAGAGATAGGCGTCTTCCTTGAGCACGCCGATGTGCCGCTCGCAGCGCAGTGATATCGGCTCAAGCTTCTCGTCGAGGTCATTTGGGCAGGGCATAAGCAGCTCGAGCCCGCCGGCCGCGCGAAGCAGATGGCGCACGTGGCGGTTGTCAAAGATGTGCGTCACGACCGAGACCTGCACGAGTCGCTCCTCGGCGCGGGCCTCGTCGTACTCTTCGTCCTCCGGCTGGAAGCGCGTGATCAGCGCTTCGCGGAGTTCCGGGTCCATCTCCTGGTCGACTCGCTCGCGGAACGTCGGGTCCTTGGTCAGGTCAAACAGGGACAGCTGCGGACTCTCTATCTCTTCCGCGATTACGGCGATCTCGGGCAGCAGCGACTCGAGCTGCAGGAGCAGATAGATCGTGACCTCGATCGCATTCGGCGACCGTCCGTTGAGGATTCTCCATTCCTCTTCGAAGTCGCGGATCCAGTTCCCTTCCTCCATCTGACGAGACAGGAAGCGCTCGTCCTCGGCGGTGAGCAGATTGACCCGGCCGATTTCACGGAGATACATGCGGACCGGATCGTCAATGCCTTCCGCTTCCTCGTGAACGCTCTGGCGGCCCTCCTTGCGCATCTCGATGATGCGGCGCGAGCCGACCTCCTTGCTGCGTCCGTAGAGGTCAACGACCGGCGCGGCTTGTTCAGCCGGTTCCTTCTTGCCCTTGCCTTTGCCGCGGCCACGTCCCTTGCCGCCCGACTTGGCGCGGCGACTGTTGGTCTTGGGCGCCGGCGGACGCTTCGCCTCGAGCGGGCGATCCAGGGCGCCGAGCAGATTGCTCAGCGACTCGATGTCTTCCGGCGACTCTTCGCCAATCAGCGTGAAGCTGGCCACCGAGGCGTGGGAGACCTGGCGTTCCTCGTGCATCTTCGCCTGGTTGCGCCGCTCGGCTGCTTTCTTGGGCGTCGGCGCGGCCTTGGTCGATTTCTTGGTGGTGCGTTTGGGCTGCTCGGCCAGGTTAATCGTGCGCCTGCCAGCCGGCATCGAGAACTCGTCCACAGGGGCGGTGAGCGCGCGTACCCTGGCCTCTTCCTCCGACTGGGCCACGGCGCGGGGCTTGCGTTGCCCCGGCGCTTCCGCCGTCATCCGCCGATCGCCCAGGTGCTCCCTGACGATGTTGCGCAACGTGCCGACGAAGTGATTGTCCAGTTCGGCCTCGCGGGCGCGTTCCGCGAGAGCCGCTGCCGTGACCTCGGGAGTGGCGCGCTTGCGCGAGGCCCGGCCCGTTCCGTTCGCGGACGCATTCAACTTCGCGCGGGATCGCTTCTTGGCTGCGCCGCCGCCTCCGTTGCTTCCGACGCCGTCCGATACGGACGGCTCGGACTTCGGAGCGTCGGCGGGTGGCTCGGCGACGGGTTCCGTCGCAGCCTCGGCGGTTGCTTGTCGAGCAGTCACCATGGTCGTGGTCCCTTCTCTCAGCGTGGTTCCCCAGCGCGTAGCGGGTACATCCTGGCCAATCAGTCCGATCCCGTGAGGGTCGGCTGGTGCAGTCGTCGGGCAGAATCGCGTACCTCAACGAGCGAGCTGGCGGCTTCGGCCAGCTCGGGATCGCAGAGTTCGTCGTTGGCGAGTTGTGCGGCGGCGCGGGCGAGCTGGTCAGCGCCGTGTTGACGCTCCTGCTCGCCGATTTCGAGGTTCTTCAGACGGAGGCCTTCTCTGCTTCTGGTCTTGCGAATGCGGGCAATGGCATCGGCAACGGCCTCAATGGCCTCCGCGTCACTGTAGGGCGGCAGACGCTCAGAGTCACGCCTGAGTTCGGCGATTCGAGATTCCGAATCCGGCAGATCATCGCCCCACTCTTCTTCCGACGTGTTCAGTCTGGCGGTCAGTATCGCTCGATCCTCGCTGTCCTCGATCAGGTCGATGGCGTCAAACTCGAACGAGCGCCGCACCGACTCGAACTTCAGCGCGAGCTGCAACACGAACGACTGTCGGCGGTCGTGCGGTCGACGGGCGGCCGGTCGAACAGGCTCATCCGCGCCAGAGCTACGTCGCGGCGCTGCGGAAGCCGGGGAGTGGCGAGCGAGCAGTGATTGCGGGTCGACGCGCCCCAACACCGCGATCCGGCGCAGGTACTCCTCGCGGACCACTGCGTGACCGATGCTGCGGATCGTGGGAAGCAGATCGTCGATGAACCTCGATCGCCCACGAGGCGTGTCGAGGTCATGTTGGGATCGGGCGTGCTCGATCAGCCAGTCGAGGAATGTCGGCGCGTGCTCCACAAGTTCACGCCAGAGTTCAGGATCGGAGCGGATCAGATCGTCGGGGTCTTGCTGCTCGGGCAAGGGGATGATGTGGATGTCGTTGGCAAGCTGGTTCTGCAATGCGCCCACGTGTCTGTAGTCGGTCGAGACCTGTCGCTCCGCGCCCAGCGCCTCACGCGCCGTGTCGATGCCGCGCCGCGCCGCTGCTTGACCGGCGGCATCCGGGTCGAGCGCGAGTCGCACGTCGGTCGCCAGCGGTTTGATCAACCCGATCTGCGTGTCGGTCAGCGCGGTGCCCATCGATGCGACCGTGTTGCGGCTGCCGTGTTCATGGGCGCTGATCACGTCGGTGTAGCCCTCGACGATGATCACGAAGCCGGCCTCGCGAACCGCGGCGCGCGCGATGTCGAGGCCGTAGAGCAGGTCCCGCTTGCGGAAGAGGTCGGACTCGGGGGAGTTGATGTACTTGGCCGGTTCGCCGATCAAGGTGCGGCCGCCAAAGCCGACCGTCTCGCTGCGCGCGTTGCGTATCGGAAAGATCAGCCGATCTCGGAATCGATCGCGCGGGCCGTGTTCGGTGTCCAGGATGAGGCCGGCGGCCACGGCGTCGGCACTCTGGTGGCCGCGCGCAGACAGATGGTGTACCAGCGCGTCCTGGTCGGGTCCGGCGAGTCCGAGGTTGAATCGCTGCGCCGCCTCGACAGAGATGCCTCGTTCCCGCAGGTACGCCTGGGCATCGCGGCCGGCAACCGGATCTTCAAGCAGGCCCCGCCAGTAGTGAAGCGCTGCCTCATTGGCGCGGATCAGGCGCTGGCGCTGCTCGTCGCGTCGGGCCTGTTCCTCGGTCCTCGGTCGCAGTTGCACGCCGGCTCGCTGGGCCAGGCGTTGGAGCGCTTCGCGGAAATCGACGTTGTGGCGCTTAATTTCCCAGTTGAAGATGTCGCCGCCTTCGGAGCACGCGCCGAAGCAGTGCCAGGTCTGCCGGTCCGGATTGACAATGAAGGACGGCGTTTTCTCCGCGTGAAACGGGCAGGGCGCCTTGTAGGATGTTCCGCTCCGCCTGAGCTGGACCTCGGAGGCGATCAGATCGACGATGTCGATCTTCGCCTTGACTTCCTCTGCTACCGACATGCGCAGAGGCCCGGCGAACGGATCAGGAGGGTCGGGAACGGCATACGTCGAATTTACGTTGATGCGGAACTTTTATCAATGATCGCGAACAAGAAATGCTGAATTCGGCCGAGATATTGGCGAGCTATGGAATCTCGAATGTGACGACATTGTCGCTGAGGTTGACTTCGCCGTCGGCCGAGCTCGCGACGACCGTGATCACGACTGTGCCCGAGTGCGGTTGCAGGCTGGTGAGGATTTCCGCCACGCCGGGATCGAGCGATCGTGAGTCGGCGTTGCGCCGCGTGATCGTCTCGAGCAGCGCACCGGCGGGGTCGGCGATCCGGATCGTGAACGTGCTGGCGGGCGCGTCTCCTACGTTGACGACTGTCAGCAGGATGTAGCCGTCACTGGTTGACTGGACGTCGAGCAACGACAGGTCCGGCGCGGCGCCGGTTGTTGCCGGCGACTGCGACTGTCCGGTTCCCGAATCTTGCTCGTCTTGCGCTAAAGATTCATCCTCCGACGAACCGGACTGGTCCGACAAGTCTTCAGAATCGACGGGTGGCGCGGCGAGCGTGATCGGAAACACGTTGTTGCCCGAGTTCGCGTCGCCGCTGGCCTCGAGCAGCACGAGCGCATTCACTTCGACACCGTCTTCGAGCTCAAGATCGAGCGGAATCGTGCGCAGGTCTTCCGAGTCGATATCAAGGGTCACTTCAACGGCTGCGAGTTCGGCGCCGTCGTTGGCGTCGGCGACCGTGATCAACACGCTGATCCGCTCGATGTCAACACTGCTGGAGTTGGTGATGGAGACGTTCAGTCGCCTCGGATCGTCTGCGGCCTGTCGGGCGGTGACGATGGCCAAATCGATTTCGTCCGAGAGTTCAGACTCCTCAGAGTCCGATTGTGAATCCTCAGCACCCGCGTCGGCGACGACGTGGAAGCGGATTCGATGGTCGTACCTGTCCTGCTCCGGAGTGAAGACGACCAACTGCAGCTCGTAGGTGCCCGAACTGGTGATCCAGCGGTCGACGTTTTCGACGCGCTCGCTGAAGTTGCCGCCGTCTTGGGCATCGGAGGAGTGGATCAACACCGAGTTGCCCAGTGTGTTGTTTGGCGCCACGGGCGTGAGATAGAGCAGCGCGCTTGCGATCGGCCCGATGCCTCGCGCGGCGAGCTGGACATCGAACGTGAGGTCGTCGTCCAGGGTGAACTGCTGTCCGTCGGCTGGGAACTCGATGCGGGCTTGCCCTTCGATTCCATCGCCGACGTCATCGGGATCTTCGGAGTCGGTTTCCGTGTCCGAGTCGCTGTCGGCTTGACCGATTGTCGAGCGGGCGTCTGAGGTAGACACATCGCCACCTGGCTCGATGATGATCACCGGGACAATCTGGGTTTCGGAGCGGCCATCCGCATCAACGGCGACGAACGTGACGTTGAACTCTCCGGAACTCGTCGGCGCCCACTCGAACGCAGCCCGATAGGTGCCATCTGCTTGCAGCCGCGGCGACACTGAGGCTCCGTGCTGGTCGTCGAGCAGCATGTCGATTCGCTCGATCGGGCGACCGCCGCGGGCCTCTACTTCAATCCGGATGACGGCTCCCGTGGGGAACTGCTGTAACGGTGCGATGCCCTCAATCGCAAGACGCAGCGTTGCGGCAACCCGTGCCTGGTCGTCGGTGACTTCCACCTGGAGCACTCGGCTGAACTCCACGCCTTGCGCGTCGAGCGCGACGATGCTCACGGTGGCAAAGCCGAGTCGCTCGGGAGTCCAGACAAAGGTGCCGATCCAGGCGCCTCGTTCCGCCGAGTAGGGGGGTATGACTTCGGCGACAACACCCTCGTCGACCAGCAGTTCAAGTGTGGCGATGGGGCTGCCGGATGAGATCGTGACCGTGATGCTCTGCGGTTCATTGAGCAGCACGAGTTCGCCGTCGTCGATCGATACGACGATCACGGGAGCGTCCGGTTCCCCGGTGTCGAGCAAGTCAAGCCTGCTGATGATCACGACCACGGCGGCGACGATCGCGCCGATGAAGAGGAGGATGGCGATAGAGCCAATGCGGCTGCCCATGCGGCTCCAACGATCAGAACGCGGCGTACACGCCAACCGATGCTCGGGGGATTGCCGTCACTCTAGATCGCAGCGCCGCGGCGGCGACTATCGCTTGCGCTGCGCCTCGGCGTTGGCGACCAGTTGACGGGTCTGCTCGATCACGTCGGGTGTGACCGAAATCGAAGTGATTCCCCAGTCAACAAGACGCTGCGCGAGGTCCGGATGTTCCGACGGCCCCTGCCCGCAGACGGAGACGGTGATACCGCGATTCCTGGCAGTCGTGATCACATGTTCAATCGCCCGCAGGACTGCCGGATTGCGTTCGTCGAATGTGTCGGCGAAGCGCTCCGAGTCGCGATCAATGCCCAGCGTCAGCTGCGTCAGATCGTTGGAGCCGATCGAGACGCCGTCGATTCCGCAGTCGATGAACTCGTCGAGCAGCAGCACGTTGGAAGGCACCTCGACCATCATCCAAAGTTGGAAGCCGCCCTCCTGGTCGGGGCGCCGCTCGAGGCCATAGTTATCAACCTGTTTCACGACCTGCGCCATTTCGTCCGGCGTGCGGACGAACGGAATCATCAGGTGGAGATTGGGATGCTGTTCGCGTACCCCCTCCAGCGCGCGCAGTTCGAGCTCAAACAGATCCGGTTCGCGGATGTAGCGCGCCGCCCCTCGATAACCAATCATCGGATTCTCTTCGTCGGGCTCGTAGATATCTCCGCCGGTGAGATTGGCGTACTCGTTGGTCTTGAAGTCGGTGGCGCGGTAGACGACAGGACGCGGATCAAATGCTGAAGCGATCTTGCGCATGCCCTCGGAGAGTCGCCGGACGTATTCGTCTTGACGCCCGGAGTTGATGAAGCTGCGCGGATGCTCGCCCATCCGGGCGATGATGAACTCGGCGCGGAGCAGGCCGACGCCGTCGACATCGCGCTCGGCTACACGATCCGCGATTTCAGGCTCGGCCAGGTTGACGTAGAGCTTGGTCTCGGTCGCGATTGGCGCGTAGAGTTCTTCCTCGCGGTCGTGCCACCACTCGAGCAACTCGGACTGGACGCCGTCGTAGACCAGTCCGGACGCTCCATCGACTGTGACCTCTCGACTGTTGGCGAGCAGCGTGGCGCCGGCGGCGCCGACGACGCAGGGTACGCCGAGCTCCCGCGAGATGATCGCCGCATGGCAGGTGCGTCCGCCGCGCTCCGTGATGATCGCCGCCGCGCGCTTCATCGCCGGGACGAAGTCCGGCGTGGTCATTTCCGCGACCAGGACGTCGCCCTCTCCGATCGCTGAGGTCTCGTGCGCATCGACAATGACCCGGACGCGTCCACTGGCGACTCCCGGCGAGGCCGGGGATCCGCCAAGGATCGGTTCTGCACTCGGCGTTGGAGCCGGATTCTGGCCGTTGGTCCGGGCGGTTGGCGCCACGGTCGTGATTGGACGCGTCTGGAGCAGGTAGAAGCTGCCATCGACCAGCCCCCACTCAATGTCCTGGGGGCTACCGTAGTGAGACTCGATCCGCTTGCCGATTTCGCTCAGTTCGATGATCTCCTCATCGCTCAGCTTCTGCCTGGATCCTTCGGCTTCGGCAATCGGCTGCCAATGATTGTGACCGTGTTCGGGGTCGACTGCGCCGTCCATCGAGCGGACCAGCATGCGGTCCTGGACGAACACCTGTCGCTGGGAAATGCTCGCTGCCGCCTTGTCGACCTCAAAATGGTCGGGCGACACGAGACCGCCGACAACCGCTTCGCCAAGTCCGAAGGCCGCCTCGATGACGACAGTGTTGTGGTCGTTGGTAATCGGATCGACCGTAAACATGACGCCGGACGACTGCGACTGCACCATCTGTTGCACCGGGACCGCGAGATCGACGTCGAGGTGCCCCCATCCTGCCTGTTCGCGGTAGAAGATGGCGCGCGGCTCGAAGAGCGAGGCCCAGCAGCGCTGCACGGCCTCGACCACCTGCAATGCGCCTTCGATGTTGAGAAAGGTCGCCTGTTGACCGGCGAAGGACGCTTCGGCCAGGTCCTCGGCCGTGGCCGAGCTGCGGACGGCGACCGGCCCTTCGCCGAGCCTGGCGTAGGCCGCGGTGATCTCCTGCTGCAGCGACGCGGGCATCTCGGCCTGTTCGATCGCATGCTGGACGCTGCGGGCCCTGGAGTTGAGCTGTTCGTCGTCGTCGACGTCCAGGCCCTGCAGAATCCGGCGCAAGACCTGGTCGAGTCCGCTGTGATCGATGAACTCACGATAGGCGCGGGTTGTCACGACGAATCCCGGTGGGACGGGGATTTGCGCGCGAGTGAGCTCACCGAGGTTCGCGCCTTTGCCGCCAACCAGTGATACCGCGTCCTTCCCAACGTCGGCGAACCAGACAATGTGCTCGGAAAGGAGTGTCATGGAGGTTGTTCGCGAGTGTGGTTGGGACGGTGACGGCTCGCGGGGGCAGGATATCACCGCATTGCGGAATCTCGATTGTCGCCTGGCTGACGAAGACTCTCGCTTCGACGGAACAGCGTCACTCGACCGTGACGGTCTTGGCCAGGTTCCGGGGCTGATCAATGTCCAACCCGCGAGCCAGGGCGATGTGATAGGCGAGGAGCTGAATCACCGGGGTCAGGGCGAACGGTGTGAGCAGATCGTCGGCGGCCGCCACGCCGATGTAGTGATCGGCGAGTTCGGCGAGTTCGGCGTCGCCTTCGTCGCCGATGGCGATCACCGGCGCCTGTCGGGCGCTGACTTGCTGAATCGCCGACATCATCTTGTCGAACAACGGACCGCGGGTGGCGAGCGCAATCACGGGAAACTGCCGGTCCAACAGCGCGATGGGCCCGTGCTTCATTTCTCCGGCGGCATAGCCCTCGGCATGAACGTAAGAGATCTCCTTGCACTTGAGCGCCGCCTCCATCGCGATTGGGTGCTCGATGCCGCGTCCCAACACGAGAAAGTTGGCGGCGCCGGTGTAGGACCTGGCGATGTTGCTGCACTGCTCCGAACGCTCGAGACCGCGCTCGACCAGTGACGGCGCGGTGAGCAGTCGCTCGAGCCGGTCGGTGAGTTCGGCGTCGTCGAGCGCGCCGCGAGCGCGGCCGATGCGGCAGGCCAGCAGATACAGGGCAGCGAGCGAACCGACGAAGGTCTTGGTCGAGGCGACGCCGACCTCGGGGCCGCAACGCAGCAGAATCGACGCATCCGCTTTGCGCGTTGCCTCCGATCCCTCGACGTTGGTGATCACGATTTGAGGTGCTCCCCAGCGGTCACGTACGTGGTCCATCGCGCCGAGCGTGTCGATCGTTTCGCCCGACTGCGTCACCGAGACGACGAGGGTGGAGGGACCAATCACAGGCGCTCGGAAGCGAAACTCCGAGGCGTTGTCGAAGTCTGCAGGGATGCCCGCGATCTGTTCGATCCACCAGCGTCCGATCATGGCCGCGTGCAGGGACGTTCCCATGCCGATGACGAGCACCCGCTCGATTGTGCGCAACTGGTCGTCGGAGAGTTCGAACTCATCCGCCAGAGCGCTGGGCGGGTCGAGTCGTGCGCGTCCGCGAATCGTGTCGGACAAGGCGCGTGGCTGCTCGTGAATCTCCTTGAGCATGAAGTGGCGATACGGACCGCGCGCAATGGCGACTGGATCGAGGTCGACCTGTCGGGGCACAGGTTGGAGCGGCGGCCGGTCCATCCGATGAACGACCGCGCCCTGGGGGTCGACCGCTGCGATCTCGCCGTCTTCCAGGTGATACACCGTCGCGGTATGAGGCAGCAGCGCAGGAAGGTCGCTGGCCAGAAACATCTCGCCGTCCCCGTAGCCGATCACGATGCCGCCAGCCGATCCCTTTCGTGCTGCGTAGATGTGTGAAGGATCGGCGCGGTGGAACGCGGCGATTGCGCTTGCTCCGTGCAGCAGGCCGAGACAGGCACGCAAGGCCTCCGCGAACGATCGCCCTCGATCGAGTTCTTGGGCGATCAGCTCGGGAATCACTTCTGTGTCCGTTTCGGATTGCCAGGTTCGGGCGCTACCAGGTCTCGACGCGTCCAGTTGGGCCTTGAGGCTCCGGTAGTTCTCGACGATGCCGTTGTGGACGACGACCACATCTCCGGAGCTTGACGTATGTGGATGCGCGTTGCGATCGGACGGGATGCCGTGGGTTGCCCAGCGGGTGTGTCCGATCCCGGCGCCGCCCATCGGCATGGCGCCGATCGCCGACTCAAGATCTCTCAGTTTGCCCTGCCGCTTGAGCACCGACAGGGCGCCGTCGCGGTCGAGCACCGCGATGCCCGAGGAGTCGTAGCCCCGGTACTCAAGACGCTGCAGCCCCTCCAGCAGAATGGGTCCGGCCGACTGGTGACCGACATAACCGACGATGCCGCACATGGAGTGTCCTGCCTCTACCCCGCCGCGGGCGTCGTCCAACTTCGACCGTTGGAACGCAGGTTGGGTCGTAGTTGCCTGCTATCCCGACCATCCACGCAGTTGTTCACCGCCA
>JAPPBK010000102.1 GCA_026705105.1 Chloroflexota bacterium
CGCCATTGCCGTCGGGATCGTTGAGGTAGAGCGACTGCGAGACGGTGTGGTCGATCGTCGCAAAAACCTGGACGCCGGCAGCTTCGAGTTCGTCGCGGGCGGCCTTCAACTCCTCCAGCGTGTCACCGATGCAGAAGGCCAGGTGGTAGAGACCGGGCGCCTTGGGATCGGCGGTCTCGGGACCGTCCTCGCCGACCTCAAGCAGGGCCAGGTCGTGATGGTTGCCGAGCGTGTAGAACGTCATCGGCATCTGCTCGTGGCGGGCGGCCAGCTTCATGCCCAGCACGTCGCCGTAGAACTGCTCGGAGCGCTCGCGATTGCGAACCTTGATGACAGCGTGACCGAGTTCTCGAACCTGCATCGGTCTCTCCTTCGTTTCCTGCGCCGCGTCTGAGCGCTTGCGTGCTGCGGATCATTCTATGCAGGTTGCAACCAGCCCCGCAGCGCGGGCGATTTCTTATCTTGACCGGTGACAGCGACGGACCCTGAGGACAACCCGGAGGGAACCTGATGGAAGAGATCGGATACTCGGTCGAGGGACACACGGCTTCAATCCGGCTGCTGCGCCCGGAGAAGCTGAATGCAATGACGCACGAGATGTACCAGGCGATCGGCGAGCACCTGCGCGAGGCCGACGCCGACCCGCAAGTGCGCTGCGTCGTGATCAGCGGGTCCGGCCGGGCATTCACCTCGGGACACGACCTGATGGAGTTCGGCGAGCGGCAAGCCTGGATGCCGTGGTCAGGCGAGCGCTTCGACAACGGGCTGGAGACGGCCAAGCCGACCATCGCCGCGATCACCGGTTACTGTCTCGCCGGCGGGCTGGAGCTGGCGCTCTACTGTGACATTCGCATCTGCGACACGACGGCCCAGTTTGGCTGTCCCGAGCCACGCTGGGGCATCCTGCACGGCTACGGCGCGCTGCGCACGCCGGGACTGGTCGGCTCGTCCGACGCCATGCGCCTGCTGCTCACGGGCGAGTTCATCGACGCGCCGGAAGCGCTGCGCATCGGCCTGGTCAGCCAGGTGGTGGAGCCGTCGGAGCTGATCCCCGCAGCCAACGAGATGGCCGAGAAGATCGCGGTCAACAGCCCGCTGGCGATCCGCCTGACCAAGGAACTGGCGCGCCGCGGCCGCGACATGTCGTTGGCCGACGGCCTGCGTCTGTACCAGGAATACTCGCGCCTCGCCTTCAGTTCCGACGACGCCCGCGAAGGCACGCGCGCCTTCGCCGAACGCCGTGATCCCGAGTATCAGGGCTAACCCTGACGACGCGCCCTAGATTTTCGCCGCCACGCCGCCGTCGATGTTGATGATCTCCCCGGTGATGAAACGCGAGTCATCACAGGACAGGAAGAGGACCAGGTTGGCCACGTCAATCGAGTAGCCGGGCCCCTGCACGATCTGGGCGAAGTCGAACATCTTCTCGAACACGTGATGCCCGCCGTCGGGGTCGTTGTACGTGCCGCGCGTTGCTCCCGGTGTGATGATTTGACCTGGTCTGACGCAGTTGACGCGGATGTGGTCCCGGCCGCCGGCCCCGGCCATGTATCGGGTGAGCGCGTCGACGCCCGCCTTGGCCGCGTAGTACGAGGCCGAGGCGGTGCCAAACTCGTCCTGCATGCGCGAGGAGAATCCGCGCTGAGCGGCGAGCGAGGACATGTTCACGATGGCTCCACCGCCCTGCGCCGCGATGTGCGGCCAGACGGCTTGGCTGACATAGAACGTGCCGGTCAGGTTGACGTTGATCACCCGGAGCCAGTCCTCGTTGGGTTCATTGGGGAACGTTCCGGGGCCGCCTCCGCCGGCGTTGTTGAACAGCAGATCGATCTGGCCGTAGGCCCGGGCGGCCTGGTCGACCGCCGGGACCACGGAGGCGTGGTCGCCCACGTCGCAGGCGACGAACGTCGCCTCGCCGCCGGACTCCCTGATCTCCGCGACGATCGCTTCGCCCTCCGGTACTCTCCGCGCCATCAGGATGACCTTCGCGCCCTCAGCGGCGAACAGCCGTCCGGTCTCGGCGCCGATGCCGCTGTTCCCGCCGGTGATGATCGCCACCTTGCCGTCGAGCTTGCCCACGCGAATCTCCAACCGCTTGGGACGCCCGACGCTCAGCGGGTCGGTGCGCCGTCATGATGCTAGCGATACCCAGGATCAGTCGTCCTGCGGCTGCAAGAGAATCTGTCAGGCGATCCCGCAGCGTTGGCATGGCGCGCGATTCCGCACTAACCTCACTACATTAGCCAAGATTGGGAAGCGCGCATGATTGACTCTCCGATCCGCTTCGGCTGGTACATCCCCACCCACGGCGACCTGACCAACTTCGCCGATCCCGAGCAGTTGATCCCGGCCTCGATGGAGATGTTCGAGCGCGTCTCGCTGGCGGCGGAGGCTGCCGGATTCGAGTACGCACTGGTGCCCGTGACGCCGACTTGCTGGGAAGCGTGGATCTCCACAGCGATGATGTCGGCCAAGACAACCAGGCTGAAAATGCTCGTCGCCGCGCGGCCGGGCTACATCCTGCCGACCCAGATGGCGCGGATGATCGCCGCATTCGACCGGCTCTCCGAGGGTCGCGTCTACATCAACCTGATCGCCGGCGGCAACGCAAGGGACCTGGCTTCCGACGGGATCACGTACAGCCACGACGAGCGCTACGAGGTGATGGACGAATCGGTCCAGATCATGAAGGCGCTCTGGACCGCGGACGAGCGGATCGACTGGCGCGGCAAGCACTACCAGCTTGAGGGGGCGTACGCCAATCCGAAGCCCTACCAGGATCCGTATCCGCGCTTCTACATTGGCGGCGAGTCGGACGCGGCCCGCGATGTCGGGGCCAAGCACGCCGACTGCTACCTGTTCTGGGGCGACACGCCCGAGCGCACCGCGCTCAAGGTCACCGACGTGCGGGGCAGAGCCGCAGGATTCGGCCGCGAGACGATCACCTTTGGCATGCGCATGCAGGTCTGCGTGCGCGAGACCGAGGAGGAAGCCTGGGCGGCGGCCCACAGTCTGATCGAGGGCACCACGGACCGGCAGCGCGAAGTGCGCAAGACCTGGCGGGGCGACTCGCAGGCCGACAGCCGCATGTGGCAACTGACGCAGGAATCGCGCGACAACGACTACCGGATCGCGCCGCACCTGTGGAGCGGATTGAGCACCGTGCGGGGCGGCGCCGGACTGTCGGTCGTGGGAAATCCCGAGCAGGTCGCCGACACGCTGCAGCAGTTCATCGACATCGGCTGCACCGAGTTCTGCCTGTCGGGATACCCGCACGACGACGAGGCGACCCGCTTTGGCGATTGGGTGATGCCGCTGGTCCACGAACGCAACACGACTAACGTTGAGACCGACGAGCCAGTTCTGGCCGTCGCCGACTGAGGAGGAACCGAGATGTCGCGAGTGCAACTGGCGTTGAACGTGGCCGAGCTCGACTCGGCGATCGATTTCTACTCGCAGATGTTCCGCACCGAGCCGCACAAGGTGCGGCCGGGCTACGCCAACTTCGAGGTCGAGGATCCGCCGCTCAAGCTGGTGCTGATCGAGAACGCGAACGCGGCCGCGCCGCTCAACCACCTCGGCGTCGAGGTCGAGACCGCGGGCGAAGTGGTCGCCGAGACGCAGCGATTCGGCCAACTGGGACTCGATCTGGAGATCGAAGACGGAGTCGTCTGCTGCCACGCGGAACAGGACAAGGTCTGGGTCGCCGACCCCTCCGGCACGCGCTGGGAGGTGTACACGATTACGGACGACCTGCCTGAAGCGTCGTACGCGTCGCGGGCCGCCAATCTGATTCCCCTGACCGAGGTAGCCGCAGGAGCATCGTCGATAGAAGACTGTTGCGCGGACGGCGGACTCTGCGTGGGCTAACCGAGTCCGCCCGCCAGCTCCGCCGCGCGGCGAAAGACGTTGGCCAGCATCTCCTCGGTCAGCAGACCGGTGAAGGTGTTGCGCTGGCTGGGGTGGTAGGAGCAGAGCACGGTCGGTCCGTCCGTCCGCTGTTCGAGGCCGTGGGCAAACCTGGGCCTGGGCCGGATGCCGAGTGCTCGAGCCGTGTTTTCCCAGGCGTACGCGCCAAGGCAGACGATCACGCGGATGTCCGACAGTAGGTCCAGTTCACGGCGAAAGAAGTCTAGACAGCGGTTCCGCTCCTCCGTCGTCGGCTTGTTGTCGGGCGGAGCGCAGCGGACGATCGAAGTGATTCGCGTCCCGCGCAGCGCAAGACCATCGTCGATTGAGGTGGACTCGGGCTGACTCGCGAGTCCTGCACGCCACATCGCCCGGTACAACCAGTCTCCGGATCGGTCGCCGGTGAACATGCGTCCCGTGCGGTTGGCGCCGTGCGCCGCCGGCGCCAGGCCGACGACCAGGATGCGCGCATCGGCCGGTCCGAACGAGGGCACTGCTTTGCCCCAGTAGTTCTCGTCGCGGAAGGCGGCGCGCTTCTCCGTCGCCGCCCGTTCGCGCCAGTCGACGAGGCGCGGGCAGCGGCGGCAATCGGCGACTTCGCGGTCCAGCTCGAAGATCTGCAGTTCTCTGGACCTGGAGTTCACGTTGCGGATTCCGAGTTTACGAACCTGCGGAGTGGGATCCCTGTGCGTGGTTACATAGTGAGGGTACGCGTCCAACCCGAGCAGGCGAGAGGCCATGGCCGAGATTAGATCACATCCCACCGGCGGACCGGCGAGAACCCTGCATCGCGGGACCCGCGTGCCGTTGTCAACCTACCTGGAGCGGCTCGAGTCGCCGGTCGACTGGCGGCGGGCTGTCAGCCTGCATCGCCGCCTGTTGGCCGGAGACCTGAGCGTGCTGCGCGAGACGGCGCGCACCGAGTCGGACAACGGACCGGCGGCGCTGATTCTGGCGTTAGGCGTGCTGGCAGCGAGTCTGGGCGCCTGGCTCTGGCTGGTGATCGAAAGCCGGGGCGCGGCGGTCGGCGACTCGGCCGTGCACGTGCTGCTGCTTGGCTCGTTCGCCACGCTAGCTGCCTGGGGCTTGTGGACGGTTCTGACCTGGCGGGCGCTGCGCGTCGTGTTCCAGGTGGAGGTCGGCCTTCGCGCCCTCGCCCGTTCGATGGCGGTCGCCGGCGGCTTCTTCGTCTGGCAGTTCTTCATGATCGCGGGCCCAGCCAGCTTCGCGGTCGGACTGGTGACGACCCTGGCGGCCCTGTTGCTCGCGATCCTCGCGGTACGCGCCGCCGCCCCCGACGCCGACGACCGCGCCGCGGTGATCAGCGTCGGCATGGGCTTCGCGGTGTACGCATTGGCGCTGTCGATGCTCGCAGACCTGGCCGGCATCGGTTCGGGAATCTTCGTTCACGCCCTGGGTTAGGTGATTGTCAGCTCGATGTCGTCTGCGCAGAGGGTGCAGGCTGACGGCTCGTAGCTGGCCACGTCGATCGACAGGCAAGCAAACAGATCCAGACCGCCAAAGTCGGTCGCGCCGTTTGTTCTGTCCACCACCAGACCAACGCCGATCGGTCTGCCGCCGGCTGCGACCACCGCGTCGAGCGTGTCCTGGACCGAGCCGCCGGTCGTGAGCACATCGTCGACCACCAGCACTCGCTGTCCGGCTTCGACCGCGAATCCACGTCCCAGATGGCGCCCGCCGCCATCGGACCGCTCGGCAAAGTAGGCGTTGATGCCTTCGCCCAGATGCTTCGCCGTCTCGTGAGCCAGCAGGATGCCCCCGGTGGTTGGACCGACGACGATCTGCGGCGCAAGCACGCGAAAGTGGTCGGCGATACGGCGGCACAGCGCCTCGGTCACGCGCGGCTTCTCCAGCAGGCGGAACTTCTCGATGTACGTGTCCCCATGACGTCCCGAGGCGTACTGGAAATGTCCCCGCAGGACTGCGCCGGCTTCCTCCAGCATTCGCATCGCCTCGCGCTGCCCGGCTTCGTCGGGGCCGCTCATGGGACGATGTTCCCCTCGTAATCGACCGCCTCGCGAGAGATGTCGCTGCTGATTTTGTTGAACGGGAACCAGCGGAACATGACCTCGCCGACGATCTGGTCCTCGTGGATCGGCCCGAACGCGTGCGAGTCCTGGCTGCTGTTGCGGTTGTCGCCGAGCACGAAGTAATGCTCGGGCGGAATCACCGCCGGTCCCCACTGGTAGCCGGGCGGTTCGAAGATGTATCCGTACTCGTTCAGCTCGACGCCGTTGATGAACACGCGCCCCGCGCTGATCTCCACGGTGTCGCCGGGCAGACCGATGACGCGCTTCACAAAGTCATGGGCGCTCTGGTAGGGAGGATGGAAGATGATCACTGAGCCGCGGTGCGGCCCGGAGAGCAGGAAGTCGCCGTTGCTGCGGCCGGGCAGCAGGGCGTCGAATGGGCCCAGGTCGACCTCCCAGTAGCCGATCTTGTTGACCAGGACCAGCTCCGAACTGGCCAGCGTGGGCTGCATCGAACGTCCTTCGACCTGGAAGTTCTGTACCGCCTCTCGGGCGAGCAAGAACACGATCAGCCCGAGGATTGCAGTCTCGATGATCTCCCGCAGGGCTCCGTGTTGCAGGCTCATACGAGCGAGCTTATCCCGCCCTACCATGACGGCGGCGGACAAGGGACGGAGTTAACGATGCGAGCGATTCGGTTGTCGACCGACGGCCCGATCATCCGTCCCGACATGGACCCGCGGATGGGCGCGAACATTAACGGCCCCTCGCTGATCCGCGCTCCCGAGTGGCTGCCGAATCGTCTGGGTCAGTTCTACCTCTACTTCGCCGATCACAAGGGAACGTATATCCGCCTGGCCTACGCCGACGACGTGCTCGGCCCCTGGCAGACGCACGAGCCCGGCGCCCTGCAACTGCAGCAAACCGCGTTTCCGCATTCCGCGGATGACTTCGACACCGAGCTCACGCACGCAATGCAGCAGGGTTGGGTCTATCCCCATATCGCCTCGCCCGAAGCGATCGTCGATCACGACGCGCGTCAAATCCGCCTCTACTTCCACGGCCAACTCCGCGAGGGGGCGCAGGTCTCGCGTGTGGCCACCTCGCCCGACGGCATCCACTTCGCTGCCCGCGACGAAGTGCTCTCGACCAGCTATCTGCGAGTGATCGAACTTGCCGACGTCGCCGAGCCGGGTTGGTACGGGATGTCGATGCCGGGCATTCTCTACCGCTCCGGCGACGGCCTCTGCGGATTCGAGCGCGGCCCGCAGTTGTTCCCCGACACGATGCGCCACTGCGCGCTGCTGCGCCGCGGCGAGACGCTGTACGTGTTCTGGACGATTGCCGGCGACGCTCCCGAGCGCATCTACGTCTCGCCGATCGCGCTCGACGGCGATTGGCGATCGTGGGCGGCAGGCGAACGGTGGGAGTTGCTGCGTCCGGTCTACGACTGGGAGGGCGCGAATCTGCCGATCGCGCCCAGCGTGCGCGGCTTCGCTCCCCAAGCGGTTCACGAACTCCGCGACCCTGCCGTCTTTGAGGACGACGGCGAGGCGTATCTGCTGTACACCGTGCAGGGCGAGCGCGGCATCGCGATCGCGTTGCTGGACCGGATCGACGAGTGCTGAACGAGGGCCCCGCAACCACGTGACCCGACCGTACTACCCCGTCTTCTTCGACCTGCGCGACCGACCGGTGCTCGTGATCGGCGGCGGTCGGTTGGCGCTTGAGAAGGTCGAGGGTCTGCTGGCGGCGAAGGCCTGTGTCACGGTGGTCGCGCCTGCGTTGAGTGGGGCTCTGTGTTCGCTCGCGGACGAGGGCCGGATTGCGCACATCGCCAGGGAGTATGAGCGTGGCGACATGCGCGGCATGACCATCGTGATGGCCGCGCGCGACGACGCGTCAGGCAACCGGGAACTGCAGGAAGATGCCCGGGCACTGGGCATCCCGCTGAACGCGGCCGACGATCCCGAGCACTGCGACTTCATCCTGCCGGCGGTCGTGCGCCGGCCGCCGATGACGCTGGCGATCTCGACCGGTGGCGGCAGCCCGGCCGTGGCGCGGCGCCTGCGCGAGGAACTGAGCGACTTCCTCGACGACGAAACCGCCGCCATGGCGGGGCTTGTCGCGGAAGTGCGAGCCGAGCTGCGCCGGCTCAACGCCTTCCGAACGATCCCAAGCGAGGATTGGCAGACGGCGATGGACGCCAGGCTTCGGGCCTTGCTCGCCCAACGCCGGCGAGGCCAGGCGAAGGCGCTGCTGCTTGCTCGTCTCGGCGCGCCGATCCGCGCCACGGATGAGGCGCCATGACCCGCACGCTGCGGCTGGGCGGTCGCGGCAGCGCGCTCTCGCGGATCCAGGCGGACGCGGCGGCGGAGGCGCTGCTCCAAGTCGGCATCGAAGTCGAGTTCATTCCGATCACCACCCAGGGTGATCGGGACCGCGACTCCAGCCTGCGTCTGATCGGCGGTCAGGGCGTCTTCGTTCGCGCCGTCGAGTCGGCGCTGCTCGCAGGAGAGATCGACATCGCTGTCCACTCGGCCAAGGATGTACCTCCCGCAATCGCGGAGGGCACCGCGCTGGCGGCCTATCTGCCACGCGCCGATGTACGCGACGCGCTGGTCAGCCGGGACGACCTCACGCTCGCCCGGCTGCCCCCCGGCGCGCGGGTCGGGACCGGCTCACTGCGGCGGGCTGCGCAGGCGCTGCGTCTCAGGCCGGATCTTGAGGTTGTCGATATCCGCGGCAACGTCGATACGCGGATCGAGAAGATGCAGCAGGGCGCCTACGACGCCGTCATCGTCGCGGCCGCGGCGTTGCAGCGCCTGGGACGGAGCGCGTCGGAGCTGCTGCCGATCGACCTGATGATGCCCTCGCCCGGACAGGGTGCGTTGGTCCTGCAGTGCCGCGTAGAGGATGAAGACCAGATCACTCGCGCCGATCACCGTCCGACATCGTTGGCCGTGACTGCCGAGCGGTCGATGCTGCGCGCGCTGGGCGCGGGTTGTTCGTTGCCGCTCGCGGCGCTTGGCGGCGTGCGCGGCGGCGAGGTGGTGCTCGCCGGGCGGCTGCTCAGCCTGGACGGTCAACAGAGGGTTGAGTTACAGCGCGCTGGTCAGGACCCCGACGCAGTCGGTCGCGAGGTCGGCGAGACTCTGCTCGAGCGCGGAGGCCCGGCGCTCATGCAACGGGAAGAACCGTAGACGTGTCCGTGGACGAACCCCGCACGGTCTTCATCGTCGGCGCAGGCCCCGGCGATCCACGACTGATCACGCTGGCCGGGGTTGAAGCGCTGCAGGCCGCCGACGTGGTGTTGCACGATCGGCTGATCTCGCCCGCACTGCTCAAGCTGGCCGAGAACGCCGAGCTGCTCGATGTGGGCAAAACGCCGGGCGCGCCCGCTATCTCGCAGGCACAGATCAACACGTTGATGATCGAGCACTCGCGCAGCGGCCGCCGCGTGGTTCGGCTCAAGGGCGGCGATCCCTTCGTCTTCGGACGCGGCGGCGAGGAAGCCTCGGCGCTCGCGGCGGCCGGGATCCCGATGCAGATCGTGCCCGGCGTCTCAAGCGCATTCGCGGCCGCCGCGTCGGTGGGAATCGCCGTGACCGATCGTCGCGCTGCCTCTGCAGTCACAATCATCACCGGCTCCGAAGGCGACGGCGCCGCGCCGCCGATCGACTGGGGCGCGGTCGCCTCGGTGGGTGGAACGATTGTGGTGATGATGGGCTGGCGCAACTTCGATGAGATCGTGCAGCGGTTGACCGAGGCCGGTCTACCGCCGACGACCCCGGCCGCTGCCATTGAACAGGCCTGGACCGGGTCGCAGCGCGCCGTCTTCGCGCCGCTCGACGAACTGAGCGAGCAGGCCGGCGGGATGGCGGCTCCGGTCACGGTCGTGATTGGCGAGACGACGCAACTGGCAACTCCCGAGGTGTCCTGGACGGTTCCGGGTCGCCGCATCCTGGTCACGCGCGCCCGAGCGCAGATGCCGCCGCTGGTGGAGCGCCTGCGGGCCTTCAACGCGGAAGTGATCGAGCTGCCGACGATTGAGATCTCGCCGGTCGATGCGGCTCCAATCGATGCGACCGTGGGCCGCCTCGCAGCGGGCGCGTTCGACATCATCTGCCTGACCAGCGTCAACGGCGTGCAGGCGCTGTGGGGGGCGCTTCGGCGCAATGAGTTGGACGCGCGGGTGTTCTCCGCTGCGCAGGTCGCCGCGATCGGATCGGAAACGGCCGGCGCGCTGGAGGAGCGGGGCATCACGCCCGACCTGATCCCCGAGAGGTTCACGTCGGAAGCGCTCGCCGACGAACTGACTCGAAGCGACCTCGAGGGCCGCCGAGTTCTGTTGGCCAGAGCAGCGCGCGGCAGCCCGCTGCTCGCCGAGCGGTTGCGCAAGGCGGGAGCTGAGGTCGAGGACCTGGCGCTCTATGACGTGGTCACTCCGAGCGCCGACCGCGAGGCGCTGCGTGAGCTGGAGCGCGGGGTCGATGTCGCGACCTTGACATCACCGTCGACCGCCGATGGATTGGCCAAACTCGTGCGCGGGCGTGTCGACGTAGACTCACTGCATGCGGTCTGTATCGGCCCGGTGACCGCGGAGGCCGCAGCCCGGCTAGGCTTCCCGGTCGTCGGGGTCGCTCAGCGCCACACGATTAGCGGTCTCGCGGAGGCGGTCGGACGCTATCTGTCGAGCCTGCCGCCGGCCGAAGCGGAAAGCGCGGATTCAGCGTGAACACTCTTCCGTCGACAACCAACCTGGGTAGCGAGATCGCCAGCGCGCATCGAATGCGGCGGCTGCGGCGCAGCGAAGGTCTGCGCCGCATGGTCCGCGAGACGCGGCTATCGCCGTCCGACTTCATCTATCCCGTGTTTGTCACGACCGGCCGTGATGTCCGCCAACCGATCCCGTCTATGCCCGGACAGGCCCGCCTGTCCGTTGATCAACTCGCCCAGGAAGCGGCCGAACTGCGCTCGCTCGACATCCCCGCGATCCTGCTCTTCGGGCTGCCGGAGAGCAAGGACGCCGTCGGCTCGGGCGCCTGGCAGGCGGACGGAATCGTGCAGCAGGCCGTGCGCGCGCTCAAGGACGCGCAGCCGGAGCTGATCGTGATCACCGACGTGTGCCTCTGCGAGTACACGGACCACGGACACTGCGGCCTGCTCAACGACGACGGTTCGGTGGCCAACGACGAGTCGGTCGAACTGCTGGCGCGGACGGCGCTGTCCCAGGCCGCCGCCGGCGCGGATGTGATCGCGCCGTCCGACATGATGGACGGCCGCGTGGGCGCGATCCGCCGGGCGCTGGACCAGGATGGATTCGAGGATCGGACACTGCTGGCCTACTCGGCCAAGTTCGCCTCTGGCTTCTACGGACCCTTCCGCGACGCGGCCGACTCGGTTCCGCAGTTCGGCGATCGGCACGGCTACCAGATGGATCCGGCCAACGGGCGCGAGGCGATGCGCGCGATCGCCCGCGACCTGGCCGAGGGGGCGGACATGGTCATGGTCAAGCCGGCGCTGGCCTATCTCGACCTCGTCCGCGAGGCGCAGCAGCGTTTCGACGCGCCGCTCGCGGCCTACAACGTCAGCGGCGAGTATGCGATGCTCAAGGCGGCCGCCGCCAACGGCTGGATCGACGAGGAACGTGTCGTCCTGGAGACTCTCACGGGGATCAGACGGGCCGGCGCTGATTTGATCCTGACCTACCACGCCAAGGAGGCCGCGCGCTGGCTCGCGCGGCGCAGCGGCTGAGCGCCCAACCACCAACACCGATTGCCACGCAAGACCGCGCCTGAGGACTGCGCATGAGCGATACCACCACGGAGACCACGCCGACGCCGGCGACGGTCGCTGCTGACGAAGCAGTTGGCAGTGTTCGCGCCGTCGCCTTCGATTGCTACGGCACGCTGCTCAAGCTGGAAGAGCGGGAGTTCGCCGCCCTGATCCAGGAGATGCTGCACGAGCACGGCGTCAACCATGCGAGCGGCGACGAGGTCTGGGAGGCATGGCTCGAGGCGTCTCGGGAGATGGTCAGGCGCGATGGCCGCAATCCCGAGCGACCGCTCGAAGGTCCCGAGCCACCCTTCCGACCGTTCTCCGAGACCTGGCCGTTCTTCTTTGGCGAGGCGTTCCAGCGCCATTCGGTCGAGACGATTCCGCCGATGACCGCATTCCAGCATCTCTGGGACGTGCTTTCCGTAGCGCCCGCGTATCCCGAGGTCGCGCCGGTCCTGGCCGAGCTGCAGGCGCGCGGCTATCGAGTCGCGATCGGCAGCAACGCCGATGACGATCACTTGGTGCACGCGCTCGATCTGGCCGGCATCGAGGTTGAACTGGTGCTTTCGTCGGAAGAGGCGCAGTCGTACAAGCCGCGCAAGCCGTTCTTCGAGCAACTCTGCGCGCGATTGCAGCTCGAGCCCTGCGAGGTGCTTTACGTGGGCGACAGTCCCTGGGCCGACGTGACCGGGGCCAACCACGCCGGCCTGCCCGTCTTCTGGGTTTCGCGTTATCCCGATCCCGACCGTGAGAAGATGATGCGGGCCACACCGACCTGGAGCGGCCCCGACCTGACCGGCATCCTCGAAGCCCTCCCGTCCTCGGCGCCCGCTTGACCACTGAAATCGTCGGCATCTCTGCTCTCCCCTCCCTGTTGTCCACAGACTGTCCACCAGGTCACTGCGACGGGCGGAAGACTTCACCGCATCAGATACAATGGGTGATATCGCTAAGCCAAGTGATCAATACTTGGGCAGCGGCTCACAACGTTCGATCAGGAGCGGTGCGATGCGAATCCAGACTTCTCAGGCGGCGCTGCAGCACGGGCTCGGCGTCGTTTCGCGGGCGGTGGCCGCACGGCACTCGCTCGACCAGCTGCGCCACGTGCATCTCGAGGCGGACGACGACGGCGTACGGCTCACAGCGACCGACACCGAGATCGCCATGATCTGCTCGATCGATGCCGTGGTCTCCGATCCGGGCGCAATCACGATCCCTCACCGGTTCATCAACGATCTGGTCTCGGCCCTGTCGTCGTCGGAGATCACGATTGACGTGGCCGAAAACTCGCTCGTGGCTCAGATCCGCGCCTCGGACGCCAACGAGTCTTCGATCAACGGCATGTCCCCGACGACCTATCCCAACATTCCCGGAATCGGCGAGGGCGACTGGATCAAGATCGTCGCCCGCGATCTGCGCGACGCCTTGCGCCACGTCGTCTTCGCCGCCGCCACCGACGACGGCCGGCCGGTGTTGACCGGGGTCCACTTTCGCTTTGAAGGCGACAAGATGACGCTCGCCGCAGCGGACGGCTTCCGGCTGGCGGTCTACGACATGAACGTCGCCTCGGAGTTGAGCGAACGGCTGGAGATCACCGTCCCGGCGCGCGCGTTGACCGAGCTCGAGCGCCTGCTGACCGACGACGACTCGGCCGTCGACATGTACATCCACGCCGACCGTATCTACGTGCGATTCCACGTCCGCGCCGTGCAGATGACCGCTCAGTTGATCCAGGGCAACTACCCGAGCTACGACCAGCTCATCCCTTCCGAGTATCAGACCCGGGCAATCCTGCCCGGCGCGGTGCTGCAGGGTGGCGTGCGTTCCGCCGCCGTCTTCGCTCGTGAGTCGAGCGGAATCATCCGCCTGATCTTCAATGGCGAGTCGGACGACCAGAACATCACCCTGACCGCGCGCGCCGAGGAGCTGGGTAATCACCGCGGTCGGGTCGACGCCGCAATCGAGGGTGAGAACTCGCGGATCGCGTACAACGTCCGCTACCTGCAGGACGTGCTCCAAATCGCGAGCGGCCCGACGGTCAGCGAGATTGCCATGGAGACCAGCGGCCCCAGCAATCCGGGTGTCTTCCGCGTCGTCGGCCGCGACAATTACGTTCACGTCTTGATGC
>JAPPBK010000014.1 GCA_026705105.1 Chloroflexota bacterium
TGAACGTCGCGGTACCGCGATTGAAACACTCACCGATGTTTGGGCAGCGCGCCTCCTCGCAGACAGTATGCAGCGTCTCCTCCCGCAGCAGCCGTTTGATCTCGCTGTATCGCGCTCCAGCCGGGAACTGCGCCCGGATCCAGTTCGGTTTGCGCTCTCGGATATGCGTCATTGCTCTGCACCCAGGCCCTGCACTGGCGACAGCCGCAACCCGAACACGGTGGCGACGGCATTCCGGACGAGCGGTTCGCACTCCGTGACTGTGACGGTCCTGCCAAGTTCGGCCGTCAACGACGTGGCGGTCGCGTCTTGGATGCCGCAGGCGCGAATGCTGTCGAACCTGGACAGGTCTACATCGCAGTTGAGCGCCAGACCATGTCTGCTCACGCCCGACTGCAGCCGCACGCCGACGCTGGCAAGCTTGCGATCGCCGACCCAGCCCCCCGGCCTACCGGGAACGCGTTCGCACTTCAGGCCGAACGCCAGTGCCGTCTGCATTGCGACTGCTTCGAGTCCGCGGACGTACGCCGCGATGCCGACTCCCCGCTCCCGCAAGCGCAGGATCGGCCAGACCACCAGTTGTCCAGGTCCATGGAACGTGATGTCGCCGCCGCGATCGGTGTCGACAACCGGAGCGGACAGCTCCGTGAGCACGTGATCCCGCCCGCCGCGCCGCCCTTGCGTGTAGACGGGTTCATGCTCCAGCAGGACGACGATCTCGGGCAGCACGCCGTTCGCAACCGCCTCCGCCCGCTGCCGCTGCCAGGCCAGAGCTGCGCGATACGGCACGGCGGCCAATCGGCCACATTGCACGATTTGAGAGCGCTCGATCCCTGGCTCCGCGCCGCGCCTTGCTGCACTCGCCGCCGCTGCCGACATGCTGATCCCGCCCTGTGATTCTTCGGTTAAGTCTATTGATCGCGCGATTTCGTCAAGAGAACACCACCTGCGGTTGAGTAAACTGGCTGCAACATGACTACCTCCGAGTCTCCCTGGCGAATGGCGCTTGGCCGCGAAATCGAGCCCTCCGGTACCGAGGACTGGCTCGAGACGAACGACTGGATCGACTCACTCCGCGACGTTGCCAGACGGCGAGGTCCGGAACGTGTCTCGCGACTCTTGCAGACGCTGCAGATCGAGGCGCAGCGCTCCGGCATTCGCTTGCCCGTCACTTCGCAGACGCCCTACGTCAACACGATTCCGATCGAGAAGCAGCCGCCTTACCCGGGCGATCTCGCCCTGGAGCGACGGATCAAGTCCATCATCCGTTGGAACGCGATGGCGATGGTCGTCGAAGCCAACCAGAACAATCACGGTATCGGCGGGCACATCTCGACCTATGCCTCCGCGGCCACGCTGTACGAAGTTGGATACAACCACTTCTTCCGAGGCCAGGATCATCCCTGCGGCGGCGATCTGGTCTACTTCCAGGGACACTCAGCGCCGGGCATCTATGCGCGAGGTTATGTCGAGGGTCGGCTCGCACCCGACCAACTGCACAAGTTCCGCCGGGAACTCTCGGGCGGACTGCCTTCCTATCCGCATCCGTGGCTGATGGATGACTACTGGCAGTTTCCGACTGTCTCCATGGGACTCGGACCGATCCAGGCCATCTACCAGGCGCGCTTCATTCGCTATCTCGAGAACCGCGACTTACTCGCACCAACCGATCGCAAGGTCTGGTGCTTCCTCGGCGACGGCGAGACCGACGAGCCGGAGACGCTCGGCTCGATCGCGCTGGCTTCCCGCGAGGAACTCGACAACCTGATCTTCGTGGTCAACTGCAATCTGCAGCGGCTCGACGGTCCGGTCCGCGGCAACGGTCAGATCATCCAGGAACTCGAAGCAGTGTTCCGCGGCGTCGGCTGGAACGTGATCAAGGTCATCTGGGGTTCCGAGTGGGATCAGTTGCTCGCCAGGGACGACCAGGGACTGCTCGTGCAGCGGATGGGTGAGGTGGTCGACGGCGAGTATCAGAAGTACACCGTGGCCGGAGGCGGCTACGTGCGCAATCACTTCTGGGGCGTTGATCCGCGCTTGCTGCGCATGGTCGACGACATCTCCGACGACGAACTCTGGCGGATGCGCCTGGGCGGGCACGATCCGCTCAAGGTGCACGCCGCCTATCGCGCCGCCGTCGACCATCGCGGTGCGCCGACGGTGATTCTTGCCCGCACGATCAAGGGCTCCGGACTCGGTGAGGCCGGCGAGGGTCGCAACATCACTCACCAACAGAAAGAACT
>JAPPBK010000450.1 GCA_026705105.1 Chloroflexota bacterium
CATGAAGGCCCTGGGCCCTTCGATAGCGTCCTCGCTGCCGAAGGCTCTGGCTCCGAGCAGGGATTCAAGGCTCCAGGCCTGCTCCCAGGACATGCCCATCGCGCCGCGCACGGCGATCTCCTTGGCCGTGCGCACGGCGAGCGGCCCGTTGGCGCAGATCAGGTCGGCGATCGCGTGGGCGGTCGGCATCAACTCTTCCATGGGGACAACGCGATTGATCAGGCCGCAGTGCAGCGCTTCCTGCGCCGAGATGCGGCGACCCGTGAGGATCAGTTCCATGGCCCAGGCCCAGGGAATCTGTCGCGGCAGGCGGATGTGCGCACCCTGATCGGGGACAATGCCCCAGCGCACCTCCTGTAGACCGAACTCGGCATGCTCGGCGGCGACGCGGATGTCGGTGCCCAGCATGTACTCGAGTCCGCCTGCGATGCAGTAGCCGTTCACGGCGGAGATGATCGGCTTGAAGACGTGATGCAGGTTGCGCGTGTCCTGGACGCGGAGTGGATTGTCGCGCGCGCCGGCCGACTTGGCCGGAATCGTGCTGCCCAGGTCGGCGCCGGCGCAGAAGGCGCGCTCGCCGGCGCCAGTCAGGATGGCGACCCAGATGTCGGGGTCGTTGTTGAAGTCCTCGGTCGCGTTGCGCAGCAGCCGCAGCAAGTCCTGCGACATCGCGTTCATTCGTTCGGGCCGGTTGAATGTGATCACGCAGCGGCGGTTGGCGGGGTCCTTCTCGTAGATCAGTGGTTCGTCGGTCATCGATTCAGCCCTTCGATTCGTTCGCTTGTGGCACGTTATGCCGCCCTCTGTCACTACGTGACATCTCCCCCTCGCTCCGCGGGGGGAGAGCACAGCGTGTTAGCGGCCCTTGAACACGGGGTCGCGTTTCTCCATGAATGCTCGTGGTCCCTCGATCGCGTCCTCGCTGCCGAAGGCTCGGGCGCCGAGCAAGGACTCCATGCTCCAGGCCTGCTCCCAGGACATGCCCATCGCGCCGCGGACGGCGATCTCCTTGGCCGTGCGCACGGCGAGCGGTCCATTGCGGCAGATCAGATCGGCGATGGCGTTTGCGGACTCCATCAGCTGATCGGCCGGTACCACGCGATTGACGAGGCCGCACTGCAACGCTTCAGCGGCGGACAGGCGGCGTCCGGTGAGCAGGATCTCCATCGCCCAGCACCAGGGGATCTGGCGCGGCAGTCGAATGTGCGAACCGCCGATGGGAATGATGCCCCAGCGCACTTCCTGGAGGCCAAACTCCGCGTGCTCGGCGGCGACGCGGATGTCGGTGCCGAGCATGAACTCGAGCCCGCCGGCGATGCAGTAGCCGTTGACGGCGGCGATCACGGGTTTGTGCACGTCGTGGAGGTTGCGTGTCTGATTGACCTTGAGCGGCTCGTCGCGCGTGGCCTGGGTCGCATTGGGGATGGTGCTGCCCAGGTCTGCGCCGGCGCAGAAGGCGCGGTCGCCCGCGCCGGTGACGATCAGCACCCAGAGGTCGGTGTCGTTCTTGAAGTCCTCGATTGCCTCACGCATCAGCGCCTGTAGGTCGGGGCTCATGGCATTCATCCGCTCGGGACGGTTGAAAGTCATCAGCGCTCGGCGGGTGACGGGGTCACGTTCGTATAACAGCGGTGGTTCCGGCATATTGCGCTCCACGAGGCGTTCTGCGGTGTCTGTAGAGAAGATACGTGCATGGATATCGGGGCTTCAGAACCGTTCCCAAGGCGCGCCGCCGCCGTAGGCTTGCAGTAGCGGACGTGAGGGGTGGAGTCATGCGCATGCTCATTGGAGCCACGTTGCTGTTGCTCCTGGCGCTGGCCCTGACCACCTGTGACGGCGCGGAGCGCCTTCCGTCGCAAGAGCAGGTGGAGGAGGCGGCGCAAGAGCAACCTGCCGTCGCAGAGGCGGACGTCACGCGCAGGGGGCAAGCTGAGTCACAATCCTCGCAGGGCGGGGCGGAAGTCGTCACGAGGGTTGAGCCGCAGGAAGAGCAAGACACCCGTGAGCGAACGTCGAGCGACACAGCTGAGCGACTCTTCGATCCCGATGCGGAAGACCTCTCCCAACTGATCTATTGGGGACCTGACGATGGATTCTTCGGAGTCCTGCTTCCGATTCCCTCGACCGTGCAGTATCTGCTCGACTTACTGCTGGCTTCGGGTTCACCGGCGGCCGACAAGTACATCGTCGATCTGGCCGCCTACCCGAATCCCATGCGCGAACAGGTGATGAGTCATCTCGCC
>JAPPBK010000231.1 GCA_026705105.1 Chloroflexota bacterium
GTCCAGTTGTACCCGGACTGGCGCTGCGCAGCGCTGGCAAGGCAAATCACAGATGGACTCATCAGCGTTGTGTTGCACCAGACAAGCGATCCTCACGTCATCTCGATGGTTGCAGCGATGCTCCACGAGGTCGCTCACCACTGCCCTGCAGACAGGCCTCCAAGAGCGGGACTTGACGCGACAGAAGCTTCGATAGGAGGAAACTGAAAATGCTCGCACTACAAGGATCGAACAGGCTGGTACTGGCCGTAACAGTTCTGCTGTTGCTCACGGCAGTTGCTGCGTTTCCGTGCGCAGCCAGCGCGATGTCCAACTCGGACTCACCAGTAGAAACCGTTGCCGAACTCGACGAGCAACCCGCCATTGAGTTCGGTCGCGTTCAGGGAACCCTTCTCGATCGCAATCCCGAGATCGGGCCATTGGTTGTGGCGATTATTGCCGGGGTGGTCAGTGGCCTGATCGTGGCCGCGGTCACCAATCCGAGTACAACGGCCGCAATCGTCCAGGACGCTGTCAGTTTCGTTGCTGACGCCTATGAGTCATACGGCGAAACATGTGTGAATTCACCTGGGAGTTGCTAGACTCTTGCTAACCGTGACGCACTGCCAGCATGGGAAAAGCTCGTCACATGTCCCATTCACTAGTTGACATTCTGCGAGCGTGCTCGAAGTCGTGGTCTCTTGGGCTTTGCTTGGGTGCGGTGATCGTCCCAGGATTGCTTGTCGCCTTCGCAGACTACTCCGCGCTTGAGTTCGTTGGCACCTACTTCGCCACGCTGCCTGTAGGGGCAGGCCTGTTGTGGCTCTCGGGACTATGGCAGCCGCACATCTGGCGGCCGAAGCGCTGATTGCGCAAGCGAACAGTCCCTGTGACACGCCCCGCTCAAGGGAGCGGGGCGTGTTTGTTTCCGCCTCAGACCTCGCGGAACTCGCCTTCGACGGTGTCGTCGTCGGGGGGTGGGGCGGCGCCTGCGGCGTCGGCGGTGGCTCCGGCGGGTTCCTGCTGGCCGTAGATTCGCTCGCCGACCTTCATCAGGGTCGTGTTGAGGTCGTCGAGAGCTGCTTGGATTGGCGCCGCGTCCTCGGACTCGAGTGCGCCGCGCAGCGTCTCGATCTTGCCCTGTAACTCGATCTTTAACTCCTCGTCGAGCTTGTCTTCCTGATCGCTGAGGATCTTCTCCGCCTCGTAGGCCGTCGTCTCGGCGCGGTTGCGGACCTCGACCAGCTCGCGTTGGCGCTGGTCCTCCTCGGCGTGTTCTTCGGCGTCTCGCTGCATCGCGGCGATCTCGTCTTCGGACAGGCCGGAGGAACCCTGGATCGTGATCCGCTGCTCCTTGCCGGTGCCCTTGTCCTGTGCGCCGACGTTGAGGATGCCGTTGGCGTCGATATCGAAGGTGACCTCGATCTGGGGCATGCCGCGCGGAGCGGGCAGGATGCCGTCGAGGATGAACTTGCCCAGCGGCTTGTTGCCGGCGGCCATCTCGCGCTCGCCCTGGAGCACGTGAATCTCGACCTGCGACTGATTGTCGGCGGCGGTCGAGAAGACCTGCGACTTCGAGGTGGGGATCGTGGTGTTGCGCGGGATCAGCGGGGTCGAGACGCCGCCCAGGGTCTCGATGCCCAGCGTCAGCGGGGTGACGTCGAGCAGCAGCACGTCCTTGACCTCGCCGCGCAGCACGCCGGCCTGGATCGCCGCTCCGAGCGCGACGACCTCGTCCGGGTTGACGCCGCGGTGCGGCTCCTTGCCGAAGAACTGCTCAACTTTCTGCTGGACCAGCGGCATCCGCGTCTGTCCTCCGACGAGCACGACCTCGTCCACCTGATCGCGCGAGACACCGGCGTCGTCGAGCGCGTTGCGGCAGGGCTCGAGGGTGCTGTCGACCAGGTCGAGTACCAGCTGCTCAAGCTGGGCGCGGGTCAGGGTGTGGGTGAAGTGCTTGGGTCCCGAGGCGTCGGCCGTAATGTAAGGCAGGTTGATTTCGGTCGACTGCGTCGTCGAGAGTTCGACCTTGGCCCGCTCGGCGGCTTCCTTGAGCCGCTGCAGCGCCATGCGGTCCTGGGCAAGGTCGATCGCCTGCTCCTTGCGGAAGGCGTCGACGAGGTAGTCCATCAGGCGCTGGTCGAAGTCGTCGCCGCCGAGGAAGGTGTTGCCGTTGGTCGAACGAACCTGAAACGTGCCTTCGCCGAGTTCGAGGATCGAGATGTCGAAGGTGCCGCCGCCGAGGTCGTAGACGGCGATGTAG
>JAPPBK010000070.1 GCA_026705105.1 Chloroflexota bacterium
TGTAGGGCGTCCAAATTCCATAGAACAGTTCAAATTCGAATTCAATGGGGAGTCGAAGAAAAAGTCTGATGATGAATGGCAAGCATGCAATTCGTTGAGACAGCTATGTCACGACATAGCGGAGGGAATAAAGCAGTGTAATGGATTGAGCAATATATTCTCAGGCCAACCCGTCAAACTCATTCAGATGTGCGGGTTCGATGTTACAAAGACTAGGACAGGGGAAGATCTGGACATTTGCACCAATCAACTGAACCAGATTTCAACCTACGGATCCTTTCTCAAGCGTCGCGCGGCCTACTGGGCGGCAGAACATGTCGCAACGAGCCCCCGCAGCACGAGGCTTCGCATCGAAATGGCCAACTTCGCGCAATTCGCGGCCGAGTACGGAAACCAGATCACCTCTCGTTCGGACGCTCTTCTGAAACAGTCCTCCGGCGCGAAGGGACTTGCGATTGCACGGGAGCAGCTACCGAACAGCATCTATCTTCGCGACAGCGAACCGACTGCGTACCTGAACCTGTATGACTGGAATGAGGCGGCGGTATCGAGCGGGGAGGAACGTGGCCGCAGGACGACGCCGGCAGAGCGAATTCGAATGGTCGAGCATCTGGTTGCCGACAACTACTGGTCCCACATCAACACTGTGTTCGCGGCCGGCCAAGGCGACGTGTCCATGGCCCTCGTGAAGGACGATGTGGGCAACTGGAACTTGAAGAGCTTTGACAATGACCCGAGCGATCTGTTGGACGCCTACAAGAAGGTGGGACTCGCTGCGGTGGGGGCGATCACCGAGCTTGCCAGTGACGCTTCCGGACTCCCGAGTGCAGAGAAAGCTCTCAACTTTGCGAATCAGATTGCCCTCGGCTCGACCAGTGGTGCCCGTGCCAACGAAACGGAAGAACGATTAGCCGGACTGCGTCGGGAGACCGCTCGCTTGATCCAAGAGATTGGACGGGAGCAAGAGCAGCGCAAGAGCGCTCTCGAAGAGTCCATCACGGAGATTGATGCACAAATTGCAGGCAACGGCGACTCAAATTCAGGCCTGAAGGGGAAGTACGAGACCGCGACAGGGAAACTCAAGACGAAGACCGAATCCATCACGACCCTCCAATCCAAAATCGCGGCTAGGAAGGGCAGCGTCGACGCACTGGATGCGAAGATCGCGACGCTTGCCGAACAAAGAGACGTGGCGGTGGGGCGCCGAAGCGCGTTGCTGTCTTCGAATGACGATAACCCCCCCGGTGCGGAAGGCAATGCCGCGCCGCCGCGCGCGACCCCAGCCGACGTTACGGCGATAGACGTTCAAATCGGGGACTTGGACGATCGGATAACGGCTGAAACCGTTGCCCTTTCGAAACAGCTGAAGTGGCAGTCGATGGATCTTGAGATGCTCAAGCAGGAAAGGGTGCAGCAGGCTGATCTTGAACGCGCGGCGGACGAGGCGAGGAAAACGCTTGATGCAGCATTGGCGAAGCGGTCTGCGCTGGAGAGCAGGAAGAGCGACTTGGTCGACGCTACTGCCGCCAGAATCCAACAGCTCCTCGACCTGCATGGTGCGGTTGTCGCCCGAATGGCCATTGCAGTGGCGGAAGCGGCCGGTACGCAGTTGCCGTCCGTGACGGGCCGGGAGGATGGCTATGAATCTCAAAATTGAAACGATCGGAAATTGAATGCCTCCAAAAGTCATGCAATAACAAATAACAATACTTCCTCGCAAACCTGCCGAAGCCCGGACGGCAACCTCCTCCACGCCTCCGCCATGGCAGCGAACACGGCGCCGACAACGGCTTTGCCGCTTGTCTCAAGGTCCCGTCCTCGCCCACGATGCACCCGGCGATGTCCCTCTTGTTCACTGCCTCACTCCCCGATCATGGCATCGACCGCGGCCAGCGAGCCGGACCGTTCCGCCAGCATCCGAACGCCGCCGCTCGAACCGGCGACCAATCTTTGGTGCTATCGGGTGATCGGATCAATTGCGCCTCCATTCGCCCACGGGTTCCTCGCCGCTGATCCCTCCAAGAAATTCGTTCTGCGATTCGATCAGGTGCAGTTACCGCGTTCCCGTGGAGACCTCGGCAATCGCTCGAGTGTCCCAGTCAGCGCCGCAAGCGTCGAGGGCGATCGGGGGTGGAGCACAGCCGCCACGACCGCAAATCGAAAGAGGTCGGAAATCGACTTCAACTTGGCGAAAACCACGTGTCTGACCACGAAAGAACTTTTTGTTCCGCCCTGGATTC
>JAPPBK010000003.1 GCA_026705105.1 Chloroflexota bacterium
CGCGTCGAAGGGGCAGACCTCGACACAGATGTTGCAGCGCATGCAGCGGCCGAAGTCGATGTAGAAGTCCTTGATCACCGACTTGTGGTTGCTCTTGCCGGCGGCGTTGGCCGGGTTCTTCATCAGCGTCGTGGTCATGCAGTCAACCGGGCAGGCCACCGCGCACTTGCCGCAGCCGGTGCAGTTGGGCTCTTCCAGCTCGTGGTTCCAGATCAGGTAGGGGAAGGTGCGCGCGCGCTTGGGAAGTTGCTTCTTCTCGAATGGGTAGTGGACGGTCACCGGCCCGCGGCCGACGACCGTTGCGCCCCGTCTCATGACCTTGAACACACCGCGCATGGCCCGCTCCCTGTCCTCTGGCGCTACCCAACAAGAATAGCGCACGCTCCCGCAAGTTCAGCGCTTCAGAGCGACATCTCACTCAGCGGACCGGACGTATCCAACTTCGCGCCCGTCCGGCCGACGATTTCGGCGACACTTACTCCCGGCGCTGTCTCGCGCAACGCGAGTCCGAACTTCGTTACATCGATCACCGCGAGGTCGGTGATGATCACGTCGACGCAACGCTCTGCGGTCAGCGGATAGTCGCTTACCTCGACGATCCGCGGCGCTCCCTCGCGCGTCACGTGCGCCATGGCAACGATCAGCTTGCGCGCCCCCACGGCCAGGTCCATCGCGCCGCCCACGCTGCCGCCGCCGCGCGCCGGCACGTACCAGTTGGCCAGGTCGCCCTGCGCCGACACCTGCAATCCGCCCAGCACCGCCGCCTCGATGTGTCCGCCGCGAATCATCGCGAACGAGTCCGCCGTGTCGAAGAAGCTGGCGCCGGCGACCAGGTCGACCGGTTGCCCGCCTGCGTTGATCAGGTCGGGATCGAAGTCCGACTCGGAGATGCCGGCATATCCGAGGATGCCATTCTCGGCCTGGAAGAGGATCTGGTCGGTCGGCTCGACAAACCCGGCCACCAGCGTGGGCAGACCAATGCCGAGATTGACGACCGAGCCCGGTTCGAGCTCTCGCGCCGCGCGCAGCGCGATCAGTTCGCGGCTGAGACCGGCGGGAGGAGAGGCGCCCGGCATGGTCAGCCCTCCCAGCGCACGGGTATCGGCTCGCATTGAACGATCCGATCGACATACAGCGCCGGCGTGCCGACCTGGTCGGCTGGAATCTCGCCGGGCTCGACAATCTCTTCCACTTCCGCGATCACCAGGTCGGCGGCGCTCGCCATGACCGGATTGAAGTTGCGGCCGGCGAGTCGGTACTGCAGATTGCCCAATCGGTCGGCGCGCCAGGCCTTGATCAGCGCGACATCGCCGCGCAGCGGACGCTCCAGCAGCCACCGTTCGCCGTCCAGTTCGAGGACCTGCTTGCCGTCCTGCATCATCGTGCCCAGACCGGTCCTGGTCAGCACGCCGCCGAGTCCCGCGCCGCCGGCGCGCAGCCGTTCGATCAAGGTGCCTTGCGGCACCAGTTCCAGCTCCACCTCGCCGGCGTGATAGAGCGACTCGAATCGAGACTTGCGCCCACCCGAGGCGCGGATCGCGAACGTCGCGATCACCCTGGCCAACTGCCGGTCTTCGCACAGTTCGTCGAGCAGATCGCCGAGTCCAATGTTGTTGGCGACCGCGGTGAGATCGGTTTGGCCGCTGCGTTTCAGGGCGAGAATCAGGTTGGACGGCGTGCCGGCGGAGACGAATCCGCCAACAAGGATGGTCGCACCTTCGGCGATCTCGGAGACGGCGTCGTCGGGAGAGTCGAATACCTCGGCGATCATGTGCCGATCCTATCCGCTGCCCCAACTCATCACCTCCCATCTCCCCCCGCTGCGCGGGGGGAGATGCCGAAGGCAGAGGGGGGCTCCGACTAGCTTTCCACTTTCGGCAGTCCCCCCTTCAGTCCCCCCGCTTTCGCGGGGGCAGGCTCTACGGGACAGCCTCCCACAAAGGGGGAAGCGGGGACGCTGCGCGGCCATGAGCTGTCAATCAGATATCTTGCTCATATCCGCGCATGTTTGCGCGACCTCGTCCGAAGGAGTTGGATCATGCCCGCGCCGCTTGAGGGAATCCGCGTTGTCGACTTCACCCGCTATCAGAACGGTCCCCACGCGACCGCGATGCTGGCCGACATGGGCGCCGATGTGCTCAAGGTCGAGATGCCCGGCAACGGCGACCCGGGACGGCAGCTCGGCGTGGCACAGGACGGCTTCTGCTCCTATTTCGAGGCGCTCAACCGGGGCAAGCGCTCGATGACGCTCGATCTCCGCGCCGAGGGCGCCATCGACGTCGTGCACAAGCTGGTTCAGGACGCCGACGTGCTGGCCGAGAACTTCCGCCCCGGCTATCTCGACTCGATCGGGCTCGGCTACGACGACCTCAAAGAAGTCAACCCGCAACTGATCTACGCGACAAACTCGGGCTTTGGACCGGAGGGCGAGTGGGCGCGGCGCGGATCCTTCGACGTAGTGGCGCAGGGCATGTCGGGTGCGATGGTCGCGCTCGGCGGCGGACCGGGCGAGCGGCCGATCACCGCACCCTGGGGACTGGCCGACCAGACCGGCTCGCTGCTGTTCGCCTACGGCATCGTGACGGCACTGTTCGCCCGCGCGCAGCACGGCGTCGGACAGAAGATCGATGTCTCCCAGCTCGGCGCGATGCTGACCATGCAGGCGCTGTCGTTGCAGGCCTACCTGCACAGCGGATTCCAGCCGGTGCTCAAGCCGGGACGCTCCTTCTCGGCGACGTTTAGCTGGTACCAGGCGAGCGACGGCGAGTGGCTCACGCTCGGCATCCTTGATCCCAAGAGCTGGGCCGGCCTCTGCGTCGCGCTCGAGCGGCCCGACCTGTTCGAGGACTCGCGTTCCGCCGATCCGTTCTCGCGCCGTGACAACGAGGAATGGCTGCGCTCCGAGCTCGAAGCAGCCTTCATGACCCGCACGCGCGACGAGTGGATCTCACGCCTGATTGAGCAGCGCATCCCCTGCGGACCGGTCTACGACTACCAACAGGTCGCCGAGGACAATCACTTCTGGCTCAACGGCTACCTGCAACAGGTGCCGCATCCGCACTTCGACGAGCACAAGGTCGTGGGCATTCCGGTCAGCTTCAGCGAAACCAAGACCGAGGTGCGCGGCTCGGCCCCGGAGCTGGGCCAGGACACGGAGCTCGAACTGCTCAATCTCGGCTTCGACTGGTCGGACATCGAGCGCCTGCACGACGCCGGCATCACCGCCGTCAAGCAGCAGGGCGCCGCCGCCGCCGGAGACTAGCACTCGGCAGCGCCTACCCTGCCGACATGCGAGCCGACCCCGCCGAGCACCCGATCGTTCAACGAGCGCGCGACCTGCAGCCGAGGATCGCCGCCTGCGCGGATGAGACCGAAGCCAACGGCGCACCGCCCGAGCATCTGATCGAGGCCTTCACCGACGCCGGCCTCTACCGCATGTTCATCCCCAGCCCGGCGGGCGGCGAAGAGGTGCCTCCGCTTGTCGCCTTCCACGCCGTCGAAGCCCTGTCCGAGGCCGATCCGTCCACCGGCTGGGTCGTGATGCTCGCGACAGAGCTCTCGCTGGTTACCGGATTCATCGAGACCGGCCATCTGCGCGAGATGATCGGATCGGACGAACCAGGCGGTCCGCGTTGCCGGATCGCCGGCTCGGCCAGGCCCACCAACTGGGGCCGGCGCGCTGACGGCGGCTGGCGGATCAGCGGAACCGCAACCTACGCCAGCGGCATCCTGCACGCCACACATGTAGTCGTCGCCTTCCACGACGAGGATCATCCAGCCGACGGCTACATGTCGTTCGTCGATCCGTCCGACGGTGAGATCCTGGACACCTGGGACACGATGGGCCTGCGCGGCACGGGTTCTCACGACTTCCGCAGCGACCGGCTCTTCGCGCCCGACCATCGCACAATGAAGATCGGCTCGCGACCCAAAGCGTCCGGGCCCAACTGGAAGATCCCCGATAGCGGTATCGCGAGCTGGTTGCAGAACGGCGGTCAGGCGCTCGGTGCCGCCCAGGGCGCGATCAACGAAGTGGTCACTCACGCCAAGCTGGTGGCCAGCAAGAGCGACTCGCGTTCGCTGGCCGAGCGCGAGCACTTCCGCGTCGCGCTCGGCCGCGCGCAGGCCCGAGTCGGTTCGGCCCGCTCCTACGTCCGCGAGATGGGGACTCGAGCTTGGGAATCGGTCCTGGCCGGCGAACCGGACCTCAGCGCCGTCGCACAGTGGCGATTGGCCAACGTCAACGCCGTCCACGCCGCCACCGAAGCGGTCGAGATGCTCTTCCCCGCCGCCGGGACCAACGCCATTCACCGGCGCTGGTCGCTCGAGCGCCGCTTCCGTGATCTCCAGGTCGCGCGACGCCACAACGCCGGTCTCGACTTCAACTGGGACGCGGGCGTCCGGCACATGCTCGAGATGCCGCCGCTCACTCGCGGCGCGGCGATCCCGGATCGGGATCGCTACCGGTCGGCGGCAGACTGAGTCGGCTCAAGAATCCAGCAACCGAGGCAAGGCCGAGGTCCAGGCTTCCGATGCCTCTGCCAGCGGCACGTTCAGCGGACCGACTTGCAGGCGCTCACCGGCGACATGGCCGATCCGGGCGGCCTGAACGCCCTGCTCAGCCGCGAGCGCCGCAAGTGATTCCGCCAGATCGGGGGCGATGCTGACCACTGCCCTGCCTCCGGCCTCGCCGAAGAGGGCGGCGTCGATGCGGCCCGCGATCTCGGCATTGATGATCGCTCCTTTGCCGCCGGCGATCGCCGACTCGCAGACGGCGACGGCGAGACCGCCGTCCGAGCAGTCGTGGGCGGACTTGAGCAAGCCGGCCTCGGCCGCCTCCACGAGCGCGTCGACCAGGGCTGCTTCGCGCTCCAGGTCGACCGTGATCGGTCCGGCTTCCTTGCCGTGCAGCAGCGACAGGTACTCGCCGGCGCCCAGGGTTGCCGCGTCCTGTTCGAGTCCCGCGCCGAGCAGCCAGATCTCGTCGCCCTCGTCCTGGAACGCCATGCGCACGGCCTCGGTCACGTCGGAGATGATGCCCAGCATCCCCACTACGGGCGTCGGCGTGACCGGGCCGTCCTCCGACTCGTTGTAGAGGCTGGCGTTGCCCGAGACGACAGGCGTACGGAAGGCGCGGCAGGCATCGGCCATGCCGCGGATCGACTCGCTGAGCTGGTAGTAGATGGCTGGACGCTCGGGATTGGCGAAGTTGAGACAGTCGGTCACGGCAACGGGACGCGCGCCCGTGCAGGCGACGTTGCGCGCCGCCTCGGCAACCGCCCGGGCCGCGCCCGCGTAGGGGTCCAGTTCGACCGCCCGGCCGGGACCGTCGGTGCAGAGCGCCAGCCCCTGTTTGAGGCCGCGTATGCGCAGCACCGCGGCGTCGGAGCCCGGCGTGACCACCGTGTTGGTGCCGACCATGTGGTCGTACTGCCGATAGACCCAGCGCTTGGAGGCGATGTTGGGCGACGCGAGCAGCTGCAGCAGCGCGTCACTCGCATCAGCCGGGTCGAGGTCGGGCAATGACGCAGGATCCCAGTTTGCCCGCCCAACCGCGTCCGGATCCCGTTCCGCGTCAGGGGTGTAGGAGGGCGGACCGGTCATCACCGAGACGGGCGCGGCGGCCACCTCGGCCCCACCGTCGAAAACCCTGGCAATGCCGTCGCTCGTGACCTCGCCGATCACCTCGGCGTGCAGGTCCCAGCGCTCAAACCAGGCCCGGACGTCGGCGACGTGCCCCGGCTTGACCGCCGCGATCATCCGCTCCTGAGACTCGGAGAGCATCACTTCGTACGGCGTCATGCCCGACTCGCGGCGCGGAACGTGCTGCGTCTGGATGCGGATGCCCGCGCCGGCGCGCTCGGCCATCTCGACGGTCGAGGACGTGATTCCGGCCGCGCCGCAGTCCTGCAGGCCTTCAAGCCAGTCGCGGTGCTCGCGGACGAGTCCGACGCAGGCGTCCATCAGCGACTTTTCGAGGAAGGGATTGCCGACCTGGACGGCCGGACGCCGCTCCGCCGACGCCTCATCCAACTCGACCGAGGCAAATGTCGCCCCGTGTAGGCCGTCGCGTCCCGTGTCCGCGCCGACGATCATGAGCTGCGTGCCGGGCGGTCCGGCCGTGGCCGAGATCAATGCACCGCGCTGCGCGATGCCGAGACACATTGCGTTGACCAGCGGGTTACCGCTGTAGGACTCGCCGACGACCAATTCGCCGCCGACCGTGGGAATCCCCAGGCAGTTGCCGTAGCCGCCGATGCCTGCGACGACGCCGGTGCAGAGGCGTCGATTTCGGCGATCCTCCAGCGGACCGAAGCGCAGGGAATCGAGCAGCGCGATCGGCTGTGCGCCCATCGCGAAGATGTCTCGCACGATCCCGCCCACGCCGGTCGCCGCGCCCTCGTACGGTTCGATTGCCGACGGGTGGTTGTGCGACTCGATCTTCATCACCGCGACCCAGCCGTCGCCGATGTCGATGGCGCCGGCGTTCTCTTCGCCGAGATTGGTCAGGATGCGCTCGTCCTCGGTGGGGAAGTGATGGAACAGCGGACGCGAGTGCTTGTAGCCGCAGTGCTCGCTCCAGAGCGCGCCGATCATGCCCAGCTCGACGTCGCTCGGCGCGCGCCCCAGCATGTCGCAGGCGCGTTCGTACTCGTCGCGGCTCAGAGCGATCTGCGCCAGTACGTCGTCATCCACGTCGGCAGGCCGGGCGTCGCCGGGCGGCGGATAGCTGGACACGTCAGCCCCAGTGCTCGATGATTGACCGCCAGATGAAGTTCCCGTCGGTGCCGCCGAGCAGCGCGTCGGAGGCGCGCTCGGGATGCGGCATCATGCCAAGCACGTTGCCGGCCGGATTCAGGATCCCGGCGATGTCGCGCAGCGAGCCGTTGGGGTTCTCAGCGTGGTAGCGGAACAGCACGCGACCTGCGTCCTCCAGCTCGTCCAGCACCTGCGGCGGCGCGAAGTACTGCCCTTCTCCATGTGAGACAGGCAGTTGCACGATCTGGCCGGATTCACAGGCGTTGGTGAAGCCACTGTCGACGCGTTCGACGCTCAGTTGTTGCGGCTGGCAACGAAACTGCATCGATGCGTTGCGCTGCAGGATGCCGGGCAAGAGTCCCGCCTCGCAGAGGATCTGGAAGCCGTTGCAGGAGCCGAACACGGGCTTCCCGGTTGCGGCAAATCGTTCAAGCGCCGACATCACCGGCGAGAACCGCGCGATCGCGCCACAGCGCAGGTGATCGCCGTAGGAGAAGCCGCCGGGTAGGATCACGCCGTCGTACTCGTCGAGCGAGGTCTCGCGGTGCCAGACCCGCTCCGCCGTCTCTCCGAGGTCCTCCAGCGCGTAAACGCAGTCCCAATCGCTCCAGGTTCCGGGGAAGACGAGCACCGCAAACCGCATGAAGTGAGCGTATCGGCCGGCATCGTTATGGTCAGTCGGGCGCAGGGTCTACCGTGTCCCGTCGAGCAGTTACTGCCTCGGGTTGGGACGCAGTTCTTCCTCAGCGGCCGGCGGATAGGCGATGCGCTGGTGGTGTACTCCGGTCAGCGTCTGCTTGAAGCTGCCCGAGATGACCCGTAACTCGTTGAGCGTCAGATCGCAATGATCGAGCTGGCGCTCGCGCAGTCGCTCGTCGAAGACGCCGTCGACCAGCAAGCCGATGCGTTCGGCCTCGTGCTCGCCGCTGGCTCGCACGACGGCTTCGCAACTGTCGGCGAGCATCACGATCGCTGTCTCGCGAGACTGCGGCGGCGGTCCGGGATAGGTGAAGTCCTGCGGGTCGATCCGCGGGTCGGACATCGCCGCCTTGCGATAGAAGAAGGCCACGCGGCGCGAGCCGTGATGTTGCAGGATGAAATCGCGAATCCGCGGCGGCAGCCGGTCCCGGCGGGCCAGATCGTCTCCGCCGGTCACGTGCGACAAGATGATCTGCGCGCTCTCGCGTGGCTCCAGTTCGTCGTGCGGGTTCGTGCCTTCCTGGTTCTCGATGAACATCGCCGGGCGGTGCAACTTGCCGATGTCGTGGTAGTAGGCGCCAACGCGCACGAGCAGCGGGTCGGCGCCGATCAGCGAGGCGGCCCGCTCGGAAAGAGTGGCGACCAACAAGGAGTGGTGGAACGTGCCCGGCGCTTCCTCCTGGAGGCGGCGAAGCAGCGGACGCTGAAGCTGCGCGAGCTCGAGCAAGCGCATCGGCGTCGTAATGCCGAACAGCGCGCCGAGCAGGGAGAACGCGCCGATCGTGATCACCGAAACCAGCGCAGCGGTGACCAACGATGCGAGCGCCAGCCAACCCAGATCGTTGTTGACGCGTTCGGCGTCGAGCAGCCACAGTGCCGCGCCCGCCAGGAATCCGGCAAGACCCGCCGCCAGACCCGCCAAGCCGTACTGTGCGAGCGCCTGGGCTCGGGAGGCGACGATTACGCCACCCAGCGAACTGGCCAGGAAGTAGGCCAGCGGTCGCAACGCTGACGCGCCATCGGGGGCCGACGCGTAGTCGGGCAGGACAATCGCCGCGAGGCCGGCCAGCACCGAGATCAGCACTCCGGTCGCCACGCCGAGGCCGGTGCTGAGCAAGGCTGCCACGAGCACCGGTCCGGCCGCGAGCGGCAGCATCAAGTCGAGTGACTCGTTGACGCCGTCCGGAAGCACCAGCTCGAACCAGAGGCGGGCCGCCAGGATCGAGAGCAGGACCAGGAGCGCGAGCAGCAACAGTCGGCGATCGCCGGCCGCCTGTGTCGGCCGCCAGATCATGAGAAAGACGGCGAACGATGCCGAGGCGATGGCCGCGACGATTGCGATCGCGCCGAGCGACGCCAACTCGATCCCGTCCGAGCGTGGCGTCAACAGCGCCAACGCCTCCGCCGCCGCAGGTTCCACGGTCTCTCCCGCGGCGACGATCAGCTCGCCCTCGGCGACCGTCCTGGACACGCTTGGCGCGGCAGCTGCGGCGCGGTCCTGCGCCACCTGCGTCAGCACCGCCGACTCGATCATGGTTGGCCGTAGGTACGCGGCGACCAGAGACGAAATCAGCGACGTCTCGTTCAAGGACAACGCCGGATCCACCCGATCGTGGAGCGTGAGCCGGACACCGTCGAGGTCGGCTTCAAACAGTTCTTCGCGCAGCAGTTCCTCAAGCAGCGCGGGCGACATTCGGCGAATGCTGTTGAACAGCGCGTCCGACACGGCGATCAGGAACGCCTCGTCCCGCTGGGCGATCCGCGAACCGGGAACGGGCGCCGGTTCCCGCGCCTCCTCCGACTCGCCGGCGGCGGTCGACTCGCCCTCGGTTGCCACAGGGGCGTTCCGCGCCTCGCGCTCCCGGGCGACGGCTTCGAGATAGCGGCCCAGCGCCTCGAGTTGGGCGGGCCGCACATCGGGGTTGAATTCGTACTGCGGCTCGACCGCCGCGCGCGCCGCCTCCTGCGACTCCGCGGTCAGCGTCTCGCTGACGAATGTGACCGACTCGTTGGCGAC
Source organism: Chloroflexota bacterium (assembly GCA_026705105.1). Lineage (GTDB taxonomy): Bacteria > Chloroflexota > Dehalococcoidia > Bin125 > Bin125 > Bin125. The sequence goes on from JAPPBK010000003.1 coordinate 9,476, forward strand.
GATGTCACGCTCGGCGACTGCACCCGTCGCTGGAAACTCTTCGGCAGGACGAAAGGGAGTCAGAGCGAGCACGATCCCGATGGTCAGCGCGATGCCAAAGAGGCCCAGCCGCCACGGAGTGAAATAGCTGTCTTGGCTCATCTCGGCTTCATTTGAGCAAGATCATGGCGCTCCGGTCCGGGAACGGAGTCCCAAACGACCGCGATCCAAGCATACAGCCCTCGTTACGTCACCTAACGGTCAGAAGAGGCCTGCCGGAAGCGCCATCCGCGCTGCCCGCCGCTATCCCTCGAGCAGCTCACCCACTACCGCATTGACTATCGAACCGTCAGCCTCGCCCCGCAGTTCGCGCATCAACATGCCCATCACCTTGCCGCGGTCTCCGGGACCCGCTGCGCCCACCTGCTCGATCACTGCGCGCGCCCTGGCCTCGATCTCGTCCCTCGAGAGCTGTGCCGGCAGGTACTGCTCGATGATCCCGATTTCCAGCTCTTCCTGCTCGGCGAGATCTTCCCGGCCGCCCTGACGAAACTGCTCGATCGACTCACGCCGTTGTTTGACCTGCCGCTGGAGGATCGCCAGCACGTCGGCTTCGGGCAGTTCCTGGCCGCGCTTGTCGATCTCGGCGTTCTTGATCGCCGCCTCAAGCAGGCGAATCGTGTTGCGCCGCGGCACATCTCGCGCCCGCATTGCGTCGCGCAGATCCGACCGAAGCTGGTCTCGAACGCCGGCCATAGGATCACACTACCCAGGCGCGCCCTCGCGGCGCGCTGCTGCTGTTGCTTTCTCGAGTGCGTCGAGACGGAGACGCGGCTAGTCGGCCGAAGGCAGCACCTTGGGCTGCATCAGCTCCATCTCGCGCTCGTCGACCTTGAGGTCGCACTCGCCCGGCTTGATGCAGAGCACTTCAATGCCCGACTCTTCGTCCCGGTATCGCTTGCCCAGTTGGACCGCCATCTTCGAGCCTCCCCGATTCGTTCGCCTGTGTACATCGCCGACGACGGCTCACGCCAATCGACGGCTTACTGTAGCCTTCGGGCCCGCGTTACTTCTTTTCCTCTAGCAATGTGTCTCCACACTTGAGTTCCGCGTCGCCGCCGCGAGTGACAATGAACTCCGCGCCGCAACTGGGACAGAAGTAACGCTTCCCGGTCTGTGCTGCTGCCATCAGGTTCTCTCTCCTCCCCGCCGATCGTCCGGCGGGCAAACCATCACGCTGAAGCTGGAATGTCACTCAGCGTAGCAATGACGAACGATTCGTTCAGCGCCGTCCGCCAGGGCGGGCGGCGAACGAACGTCGGGTTATGACGAACCGCTGTGCGCGCTGAGCCAGCCCGCCAGTTCGGCGGAGACCTGGCCGCAGGTGTCTGCCGTGACCTGGGTCGCCGGTACCGGGATCGGCAAGCCGGCGGCGAATCGCTCCTCGGCCGTGCCCACGTCGTTGACCGCGGCCTGGTAGTCGCTGATCACCTTGAGCCAAGCGCGGTTTACGGCGACTTCCTGTTGCGCTCCGGAAGCCGCATCGAACTCCGCCTGCGCGTCGGCAACCGCTGCGGAGTCGTCCGACGTCCTCAGCGTGATCACGGCCAGTACGAGGGCCGTGTAGCCCTTCTCGTACGCAGCCAGGGCGTCCTGCGCTTCCTGCAGCCCCTCTTCCGACTCCTCCGCGGCCGCGACGGCGTCTCGCAGGGCGAGGAGTTGGGCATCGCCGGACTCGCTGCGCGCAACGGCGCCTTCGGCGGCTTCGATGTCAACGAACCAACCGGAAGCTTCCAGCGTCCGCTTGGCCGCGTCGAGCGCAATGTGCAGGTTCTCGATCGTGACCTCGTCCAGGTGGACCGCGTGCTCCACCGCCTTGTCCCAGGCGTTGCCCGCATTGGTCGTGATCAGCGTGACCAGGTTGTCAATCTTGAAGCCGTCGAGCGAACCGCCTTGATCAGTGCTCCAGGGAGGCATCGGCGTGCCGTTTCGACCGCAGGTGATGGTGTAACGGAACTCGTTCTCCAGAGTTGCGAGTTGTCCCTGATTGTCCGTCAAGAAGGCGTAGGTGTTGTTCGGCGTGTTCAATGCGGGGCCGACCAGCGACGCGTCCGACTCCGAGCCGCGGCCGTCGTTGCCGTGGCACTCGCGGCAGTTGTTGGCGAATGTCCATGCGGCGCGCTCGGCATCCTTGGTCAGGATCTCCGAGCGGGCTTCCGTGCGGCGTCCGTTGTCGAACCAGGTGTAGGCGCCCAACGAGGCCACCGACAACACCAACAGGATCACCATGGCGAGAATCTGCTTCTCGGTGTTCTGTCCGCTCATCGCGTCGTGTCCCCTGCCTGCTCTCTTGCCTGATCCCTGGGCGACTGAATTGTCGGTCGGTTAGCCGTAGGGAACAGTGCGCTGAGGATTGTCCGCGCCGCCCTTTTTGATGCTGCCGGTGTTGACCGTCAACGATCCGTCGCTGTTGACGGTGATGTCCATCGTGTCCATCGGACGGGGCGCCGGCCCAAACACGCGAATGCCGCCCTTGGTGTAGGTCGAGCCGTGGCAGGGGCAACGGAACCAGCCCGTGACGCCTTCGAACGGGAATCCCGCGCGCCAGGGAATCGTGCAGCCCAGATGCGGGCACTTCCACCACAGGGCCAGCAGTCCCTCGTCGCCTTCCTGCCCGAAGCCCGCGTGCGTGCCGTCGCCGGCTCGCAGGTGAGTGAGATAGAACTTGCCGATCTGAATCGGCTCGGGGTCCGCGCCGGGTGGGGGGACCTGTGCGGCGGATACGGGGATTCGTCCACCGAACCCGGTCACGCCGCGCGGCCAGAAGTTGGAAAGGAAGGCGCCCAGTCCGCCGGTCAGACCGAACGTGAAGAAGCCCCAGAACGACACGCGAAGCAGTTGGCGCCGGGTCACCTGACCCTGGCGCGCTCGCCGACGCTGCGCTTGGGTGACCATCGCCCGCGCGCCCTCGCCGCCCTGGACGACTCCGGGCCGGGTCTCGGAGCGCAGGTGCGGCGCTCGCTGCGGTCGTGAACCGCCCGACGGCTCGGCAGCCTGCGGCAACCGACGCTGCCTGCCGCCTTCGCCCGTTTGTTGTTCGTTGCCGTTCGCCACCGGTTACTCCTCCAGCACCACGATGTCCCAGGGCGGCTTGAGGTCCTGGCCCTGGCCACGGAAGGCGGTACCGACGATCGTTGTGGTCAGGTAGACGCCGATGAAGGCAGAGAAAATCAGCAGGGCGATGTCGCGGCGCGAGTGAATCCAGCCGAGACCCTTGCAGAACACCACAAACAGCACCGGCAGCCCGACCATCGTGGCCACGGGAATGATCTGTTGCGACAAGAACGAGGGGAAGTTGAGGTTTAGCAACCACGGATCCGTGGTTGTGCCCGGTATGCCGAGCGGGATCGCCCGCCAATCTTCGAACATCGTGAATCCGCCGATGGTGAAGCCTAAGGACTCCCATGGAATGCCGGTGTCGAAGCCGCGCAGGTTGCGGAACCAGTCCAGACCGCCCGGCCAGGCGAAGTCGCTGTTCAGACCGAGTCCGCGAATCACGTTCTCGGTCCAGACGACGTGCAGCGACCCGTCCCAGATGATCAGCAGGCTCGTGATCAGGGTCGCGGCGGTGAATCCGAAGACCGTCAGCCGGCCGGCGAACTTGGTTCCGAACCAGACTCCTTGCCCCTCGGTGTCGCGGTCCCAGTAGGGGATCGCGGCCAGCAGCACGAGCGCGATCGTCGGCACGATCACGCCGGCCCAGGCCGGCTCCATGTGCAACAGCAGTTCCTGCAAGTTGAGGAAATACCAGGGCGCCTTGGATGGGTTGGGGGTCGTGTCGGGGTCGGCCCGATTCAGCAACGGCGCGTTGACCATCGCCGAGAGCACCATCAGCGCGATCGAGAAGATCAGCGCCGAGATGAACTCGATGAAGACGAGGTCGGGCCAGACCAGGACCTCGGCCTCGCGCTCACGGCGAGGGCGGGTTCGGATAGCGGCGGCGGCGCGACTAACCATTCAGACCTTCCCCCCGCTACAGCGGCCGTGCGAGGCCGCCGTCGCGACGGACCCGCCAGAAGTGCACGGCCATGAAGATCGAGATCACCAGCGGCAATCCAATCACGTGCAGTGTGTAGAACCGAATC
>JAPPBK010000352.1 GCA_026705105.1 Chloroflexota bacterium
TGTCAGCGGAGAGCATGCCGACCTCAATGCGACATTGCGAGGTACGGTCGGTGAGTTTGAGGATGTAACTCAGGTTTGTACGCGAATGCCTGGTCTAGCCGGCATGAGGATCGATATCTCAGAGCAATTCGAAGACGCGACCGAGCGTGTTTGGTTCGACGCGGTGGAAAACGTTCTCACTGTCAACGCAAAGCACGCGGATGTAAGCAGATTTCTTGGACCCTATGAGGAAGGCCGTCCAGGTCAAGATTCCCTAACGTTTCGCACTCTGCTCCGCGAACTGGTTTGTCATGCGGTTGTGTCCCACACTCTACAAGTGGCACAATCGGAGCTACGCGATCCTGGCCAGATTCTCGGGCAGTACGAGCGGGACTATGAGCGGCTCATCGAGCGTACGAGGGGAATCTTAGTCAGTGATGCTCAGTGGGTTTGAGAGATTCCCTCGAACTGTGAGTCGTCGTAGCCTGATCGGGTGAAACTCCGCTCTCCCTGGACCCTGCTCATCCTGGCTGTGCTGGCTGGGATTCCGTCTCTGGTCTTCCGACTCGGTGGGATTGAGCTGGATACGTACCCGGAGGTGGCGATCTCCGGGCTGGCGATCCTGACGGCGGCGTTCCTGATTTCCTCCGGCGCCGAGGCGTCGCAGTACGACATTCCGGCGGCGCTGGCGGTCGCGCTAGTCGCATTCATCGCCGTGCTGCCCGAGTACGCGGTCGACCTGCTGTTGGCCTACGAGGCGGGGCAGTACGCGTCCGACCCGGTGGCGTTCGCGGACTTCTCGGAAAAGGCCAACCTCGCGCTGGCCAATATGACCGGCTCCAACCGCCTGCTGCTCGGCCTGGGCTGGGCGACCGTGATGTTCCTCTTCGCCTGGAAGGCGGCGGGTCCGCGCGAACTGATCACCTCCACCGCGCGTCACGCCTGGCGAGACCTGCGCGGACGCCCCAATGACGGCACCGAACCCGAACTGACGCTGCCGCGCGGCGTCACGCTCGACGTCGGCATCCTGATCGTCGCCACGCTCTACTCCTTCATCATCGTCGCCAAGGGACGGATCGCGCTCGAGGACACGGTCGTCCTCGGCCTGCTGTTCCTCTGGTATGTGATCCGCCTCGCCCGCGCGCCTGTCCACGAACCCAAGCTGGAAGGACCCGCCGCAGCGATCGGACACCTGCCGGTCTCGGCGCGCCGTGCGGCCGTGCTCTTCTTGATTGTCTATTCGGCCGTCGTGATCGGGCTCGCCGCCGAGCCGTTTGTACACGGACTCGAAGACGTCGGCAAGGATGTGGGCATCGGCGAGTTCTTCTTGATCCAGTGGGTCGCGCCGCTCGCCTCGGAATCTCCCGAGTTCCTGGCTGCGCTCTACCTCGTCTGGCGAGGTTCGGCCGGGATGGGCGTCAACATGCTGATCTCCAGCAAGGTCAACCAGTGGACGCTGCTGATCGCGTCGGTGCCGATTGCTTACATCGCCGGCGGCGGCGCGCTGTCGGGGATTACGTCCAGTGACACGCAGGTGGCGGAAGTCTTCATCACCGCCGCGCAGTCGGTCTTCGGGGTCATGCTGATCATTGACCGCCAGCTCACGGCGCGGGCCGGCTTCGCGCTGCTCGGCGTCTTCCTTGCCCAGCTGATCAGCCAGTTCTTCTTCCAGGAAAACAACTTGATTCGCTGGATCTTCGGCGTCATCTATCTTGGCTGTGCGGCGGCGATGCTGCCGAGCCACTGGCGGCTCTTTCCGCCCACGCTGCGCGAGGCCTTCCGCACGCCGGCGGCGGCTGCGGCGCTCCTCACCCATGGCAACGGCGATACGCCGGACAGGGATCCGGCGAACGATACAGAAGGCAGGCAGGAATGACCACCGATTCGGCCACTTGGGCCGACCTCTCCGACCAACTCCAGAGCGCATTGGGACTGGCGAACTCGCCACTGGCGATCACCTTCCACGACGCGGCCAGCGGCGTCGACCGTTTCCAGTCCAACATGCCATCGCCGGCAGACGACGGCCGCACGGGCGCCGTCCCCGCCGGTTGCGTGTTCTGGATGCACGCAACCGAACAGACCTTCTCGACGGTTGCCCAGGACCACGCCAACTGCTCGGTCGGCTCGGTCACGCACGGATTTCTCGGTCTGATGGATGTGATGGAGAACGGCGACATCGGCGCGCTGCTCGAATCGGGCTGGGTCACGCCCGAAGCGGCGATGGCCGTTCCCGTTGTCGAAGAGCAGCCG
>JAPPBK010000332.1 GCA_026705105.1 Chloroflexota bacterium
CAATCGCGTACTGTCGCCGTTGCCCTGAGAGTATCGGCACGCGGCATAGTGCGACTTGATGCGGTATGGCGCGGCTGCCGTCATGATACCCGCGCGCCGCGCCGGCTGATCGTGTGTTGCCGCGCTGTTGCGTTACTGCGATGCCGGCGGACGGCTGCCGAAGGTGGTCGTCGACCGCACGACCGGCGGTCCGTCCGTGCGAGCCGGCGCCGGTGCGGCCGCGGGCTGTGATCCGTTGCCCGACGAAACCAGCGACCAGCGATTGCGGCCGCGGTTTTCGATCTCGCCCATCTCCTTCATCCGCTGCAACGTCGACTGCAACGTCGGCATCGGCTTCGCCGACTGCGGAGCGGCGTCTTGCTTCTCCAGGTATGCCAGGATCTCGGTCGCGTGCACCGGCTGCGACTGCTGGCCGAGGAACTCCCGCACCTTGCCGGTGATCAGGCCGCGCGGCCGCCGTTGACGCTTGCCCTGCGCCGCTCCGGCCCCGCGGCGCGTCGCACGTCGCTTGGCCGGCGCCCGACCCGCGCCGGTCGAAAGCGCGCTGCCGGACTCGTTGTCGAGCAGTTCCTGGATCAGGCGTCGCTTGTTTTCAAGTCGCGAGATCTCCGAGTCGATCCCCTTGAGCTCGGCCTGCAGTTGTGATTCAAACTCGTTCGCCATTGTCGATGTTGTCCTTTCGCAGCCGTCGCCGGCGCAGAATCTGCGGCGTTGTCGTTACGTTGACTCTGTGCCGGCGTCTTCACGAGTATATGCAGTGTTGTTCCCTCTGAGTCAACTAGTCGCCGGAACCGAGATAGAGCTTGTCGCCACACATATGAACCAACCCGTCCTCAATCAACGAGTCAAGGGCCAGCGTCACGCGCGACTGTTTGACGCTCGCCGCCCGTGCGACGCGCCTGGTCGCAACTGCGCGCTTCACGGCCTCCTCGCCGGTTCGCAACTGTGACACGACCAGACCGCGCAGTTCCCGATGCGACCCGCGAAACGGTTGCTGAGTTCGAGCCGTCGGCGCCTCCTCACCGTCCGCGAATCGCGGGTAGGCGGCGCATAACGTAGCCAGCGCACATTGCGCGCACTTCGGTCGCGACGCGCAGACCGCCGCGCCGAAGTCCATCAACGCCGGATTCCATCGTTGCGCCTGCTTATCTGGTAGTAGTCGCTCGGCCGCCCAACGTATGTCTGCCGCAGGCGTGTCACGAATCGGTTGCAGATCGCCGAACAACGCACGTCCCAGCACTCGCACAATGTTTGTATCAATCGCAGCCGCATCGATGCCAAAACCGAAACTCAACACAATCGCCGCCGTAAAGGGCCCGACCCCCGGCAGCGCTAGCAGCTCGTCCGGCGACCGAGGCAGTGAGCCGCCATACCGTTCGCACACGATGCTCGCCGTGCGGTGCAAGTACAGCGCCCGCCTCGGATATCCGGCCCGGTCCCAGACCCGTAAGGCCTCGGCGTCCGAAGCCGCCGCCAGGTCCTGGATCGTGGGAAACGCCGCCATCCAGCGATCGTAAATCTGCAACACCCGAGACATCTGCGTCTGCTGGGCGCACACGGCCGCGACCAGCGCAGCGTATGGATCGGCCGCCGTCCGCCAGGGAAACGGCTGCTCGTGCGCTTCGTACCATTGCAGCAGACGCTTGCGAATCGCGCCGAGACGCTGGGGCGACAGTGGACGCGGCAACTCCGGTTCGCGCCTGTCAACCGCATCCCGACTCACGTCAACCCGCACATGTCGTCGTAACAGTCGCGACCCACCGGCGTCACGTACACCCGATATCGATCCGCTCCCATGTGCGTCAGGTCCACCAACCCATGCTCGGCCAGCTTGGCCAGCACGCGCGGGTGATAGCCGCTGCGCCGCAAAGCGGGTCGGAAGATCAATCCGTCTTCCGACACGCGCTCTTCGACGAACACAACCCTTGGGTCCGGCGCATCCTGGAACTCCATCAGATCTTCGAGCATCGCGCAGTGATACTCGTTCAATCGCACATGTCGAAACTGGATCATTGTTCGCCCGGTCGACGCGCGGATCCTGGATTGCTACAGCGCGCCCATTCTCGTCTCTACAAAATCCAGCACATCTGCGGCGATCTCAATCGCTCTGCCGGAGTCCGTCTGATCATACGCAAGATGCGGTACGCCGCCCGGCAGACCGCTCGGATATCGCGTCGGCTGGTAATGCTTGTCCAACAGCATCGCCACCGACTTGATCACATCG
>JAPPBK010000002.1 GCA_026705105.1 Chloroflexota bacterium
CGTAGACTTCCTCCACGAAGGCGAGGTTGGATGGGGTTCGACGGAGTTCATCGTCTTGCGACCGAAGAATCCGTGGCCACCGGAGATCGGCTACCTGTACGCCCGCGTGCCAGGATTCCGCGACTACGCAATCGTGAACATGACTGGCACCAGCGGTCGCCAGCGCGTGCCACCAGAAGCTGTCGCCGCTTACGCGATGCCTCTGCCCCCGACGAACGCAGTTATGGCGCTCGGTGAGTTAGTCCGAACATCCTTCACAAATGCCACACGCCTCGCTGATCAATCTCGAAAACTCGCTCGCCTGCGTGATACGCTCCTCCCCCACTTGACCGCTTTGCCAGCCCGCGTTTCCTAACCAAACAAGGGAGTCTCGAGGCCATGTCATCAACGATCACCCAAGTCTCTCTTCTCCGCGACTGCCGTGTGTTCCGCGACTTTAGGTGGGCGGACGATCCAGACCTCGATCACTTCGGGCGGTTCAATCTTGTCTACGGCTGGAATGGGTCTGGCAAGAGCACCATCAGCCAACTCCTACGCAGCCTGGAGCTCCGACAAGAGCCTCAGTTCGGGGATGTCCAGCTCCGAGTTGGAAGTCGAGAGATCAAGGGGAACGAGTTCCCTGCCACACCGCCTGAGACAGTCAGCCTAAAGGTGTTCAATCAGGACTTCGTCAAGGACAACGTCTTCCGATCTGACGGCGGCGAAATCGCGCCGATTCTCGTCGTAGGAGAGCGGAGTGTTGCGGCACAACAACAGACTGAGGATCTTCGCCAAACCCAATCGCATGTCCAGCAATCACTTGAGAACGCACAAGGAGAAAAGGAATCTCTTCAGAAACGGCTTGAACGACACTGCGCAGATAATGCGAAGACGCTCAAAGATCGCATCGGCGAGAAGGCTGGCAGTGCGTATCGCAACTACAATCTCCCGAAGTATCAGAAGAGAGCTGACTTGATGATCGCCCAGGACGATCACACAGCTTATCACCTCAGCGAGTCGGACAGACACCTGCTAACAGCACATCAAAGCGAAGATGTTCGCCCAACACTCACGCTTGCGGACCACGGTTTACCCAACCTCACCGCAAGGCACAGTGCCGTTGCCGGCCTCATGTCGCAGACGGTAGCCTCCCGTGCCATACAAGCACTGATTGACGATGCCAAACTCACTGACTGGATTCGCACCGGTCTAGCTCTCCATGAAGACCGGCAAGCCGTAGACTGCTTGTATTGCGAGCAACCGCTACCAGCATCCCGGTTGGCGGCCCTCAACGGCCATTTCGACGACGCGCATGAGCAGCTGATGCAAGACCTCGACGCCGAGATTCGGCGATGTAACACGGCAAAAGACTCGCTAGCCACCCTGGAATCCGATTTGCCCGTGCGTGAACAACTTTACGCAGATCTTGCGCAGCCCTACGAGGGTGCCAAGACTACGCTCGTCAAATGCATTGGAGATGCCCAAGACTTCCTAGACCAACTGCTCGAAGACTTGGAACAGAAGAAAACCCGCCCGTTCGTGAGTCTGAACCTCACGCATTCTCCTCCTTCGCTCGAAGACGACCATTTGTCACGAGTGAAGCTCACGATAGAACAGCACAACGCGAAGTGTTCAGATTTCGACGCGGGAGTCAAAGAAGCACGCATTCAGCTGGAAGCCGATTTCGTGGCGGGACACCTTCAGGACTACAAGGCACTCAAGGACGCAGTCCGGCGCGCCAAAGACGCTGAGCGAGAGGCATCGGAACGGGCCAAACGGATCCGGACAAAGATCGAAGAGCTCGAGCGAGTGGTACTGGACCATCGTCCTCCTGCGGATGCACTGAATGACGATCTCAGGGAGTACCTTGGTCCAGGCCAGTTGCAAGTGGATGTAAGGGAGCAGGGCTACATACTAGTACGCGACGGAGTCCCTGCAAACGATCCCAGCGAGGGCGAGATGACTGCGATTGCCTTGCTGTATTTCCTCCGCTCTTTGGACAGCAGTGACTTTGCTGTAGAGCGCGGAGTAGTTGTCCTGGATGATCCCGTTTCAAGCCTCGATGCGAACGCCTTGTACGCCGCAGCAGGCTACATTCGCAGGCGGACCGAACACGCCGGCCAACTGATCATTCTAACCCACAACTTCACACTCTTCCGTGAAATGCGGAATTGGTTTAGGCACCTCAAAGGACAAAGGAGCACAGACCCAGCGAAGCGACCTGCGCGATTCT
>JAPPBK010000145.1 GCA_026705105.1 Chloroflexota bacterium
CGAGTCGGAGAAGGCGTGCAGGTCCTGGAAGATCTTCAGCAGGGGTCCCTTGCCGTCCCACTCCAACGGGTCGGTCTGGACGGGAATGCCGAGCAGCTCCGAGGCCGGAGTGTAGCCGCGCAGGTGGCAGGCGCCGCGGTTCGAGGTCGCGTAACCCAAACCCTCGCCCTTGATTCCGCGCGGGTCGTAGGCCGGCACCGCCTGGCCCTTGACCGTCATCGAGATCTCCGGGTGGCCCCAGGCCGCCGCCGCCTGGGCCGTGCCCTGACCCAGCGTCTGACCGATCGACGACGAACCCATCGCCATCTCCTCGGCCACGCGGACCATGCCCGCGCCGTCGCCCCAGTCGAGCGGCGTGTCGACGTAGCCGCGTTCCGACGCCTCCATGTACATCGAGATCACGTTGCCGATCTCAATCGCATCCATGCCGTAGTCGTTGCACTGGTCGATCACCTTGGCGATCACGGCCGGGTCGTCGTTGCCGCAGTTCGCGCCCAACGACCAGGCCGGCTCGTACTCGAACGACTCCATCTTCAGGCCCGCGTGCGGACCCTCGGTGATCTCGACTTCCTTCTTGCAGGCCACCGGACAGGCGTGGCAGGTTGGCTCGGCGGTCAGGAAATCATCGCGCATCGTCTCGCCCGAGACCGCGTTCGCGGCCTCCGGCGTAGTCTGCGTCATCTGCGAGTTCTTCGTGCCCAGTCCGCCCACCGCATTGACCGCGTTCATCAGCACGTTGGTCCCGAACGCCGACAGCGCGCCCGAGCCCTCTTTGAGCGATCCGTCGTCGTTGACCGACGACGGCGCCGTCACCGGTGACTCCATGATCAGCTTGAGGTGCGCGCCCTGGGCCTCGCGGAAGGCCTGACGCTTCTCGCCCTGCTCCGGTCGCCAGCGGCCTTCGCGCGTGCCGCGCACGACCACGCACTTCAGGTTCTTCATCCCCGCGACCGCGCCGGTGCCGCCGCGACCCGCTGCGCGATCGTCCTCGTTCAGGAACGACGCGAACAGCACGCCGTTCTCGCCGGCCTGGCCGATCGACATCACCGAGACGTCGGTCTTGTTGCCGCTGTCCGAGCCGAAGTGGGCCACGGTGTCGTGGATGCCCAGACCCCAGATCTCGGAGGCGTCTCGGATCGCGACCTCGCCGCTCTCGACTTCGAGATAGACCGGCGAATCGGCCATGCCAGTGATCAAGACCGCGTCGAAACCGGCCCAGCGCAGCCGCGCCGCCGACCAGCCGCCCATGTGCGAGTCGGTCACCGTGCCCGTCAGCGGCGACTTGGTCACGAACGCCAGGCGTCCCGACATCGTCACTTCGGTGCCGGTCAGCGGTCCGTTGACCAGCGCCAGCATGTTGTCGGGCGAAGTGGGATCGACATCCGCGCCGTTGTCGAGCAGGTACTTGACGCCCAGCCCGCGAGCGCCGATGTACTTGCGCGCGTCGTCCTCGTTGATGCCTTCGTAGGAGACCGAGCCGTCGGTCAGATTGACCCGAGCCACTCGATTCGCAAAGCCGCCAAGTGCCATGATCGTTCCCTTCACCATCGCTCTGGTTTGCGCGTCAAAGATAGCGGATTGCCGGAGCGCATCCGACGACACCAACCCGTTGCTGTCATTCCAGGCTCTGCCTGGAATCTCGTTCCCCCTGCTGTTTTCTCCGGTCAAGCGAGATTCCCGCCTTCGCGGGAATGACGAATCAAGGGGACGCGGGCAGGACGAATCACGGGGACGCGGGGCTGTTTCCGCAGCCTGCTAGGGACGCATCCCGTAACGGACCCGAACACCCAACTGGCTCGGGAGTTGGGTCTCATAGGCGATCTTCAGCCACTCGGCAAGCATCGGCCGCGTGTCCCTCGGATCGATGATCTCCTCAACCGCGAACGCTTCCGCCGCCGAGAACGGGTCGCGCAGCGCGATCAACCGCTCTTCGATCGCCGCGCGATGCGCGACCGGATCGTCCGCTGCCTCGATCTCCCGTCGATAGGCGGCCGCGACGCCGCCCTCGATCGGCAGCGACCCCCACTCGCCCGACGGCCAGGCGATGCGGAAACAGAAGCGGCTGAAGTCCTGGTGCGCCCCTCCGGCGACGCCGTACAACCGACGCACGACGACCGTCGCCCAGGGCACCCGCGAGTCGTTGATCGCCGCCGCCGCTTTCACGCCGGCGCGCAGCGTTCCCGCCGACTCGCCCGGCCGGCCGATCAGGAATCCCGGCTGGTCGGCCAGGTTGACGATCGGCAGGTGGAAAACATCGCACAGATCGACGAACTTCTCGAACTTGCGCGCCTCCTTGGCGCCCATCGCGCCGCCGTAGTGCATGGGATCGTTGGCCAGCACGCCGACTGGCATCCCGCCGATCCGGGCGAATCCCGTCACCTGCGCCCGACCGAAGTAGCGCCCGATCTCGAAGAACGACCCTTGGTCGACGATCATCTCGACCATGCGGCGCACGTTGTAGCCGCGATTCCGATGCTTGGGAATGATCGATGCCAGCCGCTCTTCGCGCCGATCGAGCGGGTCGTCGCAGTCCAGTACCGGCGGGAGTTGATGCACGTTGGTCGGCAGGTAAGAGAGAAAGCGCCGAATCTGCCGCATCGCATCGGCCTCGTCCTCCGCGTCGTTGTCGACCACGCCGCTGCTCCGCGCGTGGACCTCGTAGCCGCCCAACTCCTCTTTGGTCAGCTTCTCGCCCATCGACCGCTCGACCAGCGGCGGACCGCCGGCGAAGACCTGCGACGAGCCGCGCACCATTACCGAGAAGTGCGACGCCGGCACCTCGGCCGCGGGCAGCCCTGCTACGGATCCCAGTGCCGCCGAGACGACCGGGACCTCGGCCATGAGTTTGCCCCAGCGTTCCGGCCAGAACAGTTCCGGCAGATAGGTCCGGCCCATCTCGGCGGTCGCGCGGATGTCGCCGCCGAATCCGTCGATCAGGCGGATCATCGGGATCTTCATCTCAATCGCCAGCGACTCGATATGGCCCGACTTGTCGCCGCCGCTGTGAATCCGGACCTTGCCGCCATTCCCCGACTCGGCCCCGGAGCCGCTGCGCGGCCGTGAAGTGAAGTCGCCGCCCGACACCGCAACCGGGCGACCGTCGATCTGTCCGGTGCCAATCACGGTCGCGGCAGGATGAAAGCCGACCAGTTGGCCGTCGTCGTCGTAGTAGCCGGCTCCGGCGAGGATGCCGCGCTCGCGGAAGGACTCCTCGTCCAGCAACAGGTCGATCCGCTCGCGGACCGTCAGGTTGCCGCGTTCGTGCTGTTGGCGGACGCGGTCCGGACCGCCCATCTGGCCGGCCAACTCATGGCGGCGCCGGATTTGATCGATCTCGGGTTGCCAGATCGGTTCCCTGGATTCTGATACGTCTCGGGTCGGCTCGGCCATCATGCACTCCCTGCGCTGCCGCAAGTATCGCCGAGGTCGAACAATGAGGCATCGGCGCTATCTTCAACGCAACCAGGCGCCGCACGTTGCAGTCTCGGAGGTCGGACATGCCCACATCCGCAATCTCGATCGAACCACTGACCCCCAGCATCGGCGCGACCGTCCACGGAGTCGACCTGACCCAGCCGCTCGACGAAGAAACATTCCAGGTCATCCACGACGCCTGGATGGAACACCTGGTGCTCTTCTTCCGCGACCAGCCGATGACGCCGGATCAGCATCTCGAGTTTGGGCGCATGTTCGGCGACCTGCACATTCACCCGGCCGCGCCGTACGAGCACGGCAATCCCGAGCTGATGCGCATCTACACCGACAAGGACTCGTTCCGCAACAACGGCGAACGCTGGCACTCGGATGTTTCGGCCGACGAAGAGCCGCCGATGGCCTCGATCCTGCACATTCACCACATTCCCACGCAGGGCGGCGACACCTGCTGGTCCAACATGTACGCCGCCTGGGACGGACTCTCACCGCAGATGCAGGCGCTGCTCGAACCGCTGACTGCCCTGCACGCCTCCGACTACTCCGGCCAGTACGGCGAGCACAAGCCGCAGCGCGAGTCGCCGCGCGCCGTCCACCCGATCGCGCGCACGCATCCGGTCACCGGGCGCAAAGCCCTGTTCGTCAATTCCAGCTTCACCAGGCGAATCGTCGAATTGCCGCTCGAGGAAAGCGACGCATTGCTCGGCTTCCTCTTCGAGCACGTCAAGAACGTCAACTTCCAATGCCGCTTCAGGTGGGAGGCCAACTCGGTCGCCCTCTGGGACAACCGCTGCACGCAGCACATGGCGATCTGGGACTACTACCCCGAGTCCCGAGGCGGTATCCGGGTCACCGTCAAGGGCGACAAGCCCTTCTGAGAACGGCGAGGAGCGGGGGATCAGAAGCTCCCTCTCCCCCCGCCTGACGGCGAGGGGAGAGGGGAGTCGTTAGCCCATCGCCAGTCCCGCCAGGTCGCGGGCCGTATCCCTCGACACATCGGGGCAGGTCATAGGGAACACCTCGGTGCCGTGAATCGTGCCCATCACCTGGCGGCATCGCGCCGGGACGCCCGATTCCAGCAAGAGGCGATAGAAGGCGATTCCCTCGTCCCGGAGCGGGTCGCACTCGTTGACCGATATCACCGTCGTCGGCAGGCCGATCACGTCCTCCGCCGACGCGAACAGCGGCCAGGCGAGCGGATCCTCGGCCTCGAACGCCTCGATTCCGTAGCCCATCGCTCCCGTGTTGTTGTGCAGGTCGAGCAGGATGCCGTTGTTCTCGGTCGTCGAGGGCAAGTCTTCGCGCGGCCAGCTTCCCGCGATGTACGGGCACAGCGCGTACAGACCCTTGACCAGGCCGATATCGCCCTCGCGCAGCAGCTTCATCCCCGTCGCGAGCGTCAGATTCCCGCCGCCGCTCTCGCCGGCAATGATGATCCGCGAGCCGTCAATGCCCAGCCGCTCGGCGTTGTCCGACAGCCAGCGCATGCCCGATGCGCAGTCGTTCAGTCCGGCCGGGTAGGGCGCGACCTCGGGCGCCGACGACGGCGTGACCGAGTTGCGGAAATCGACCATCGCCACGGCCACGCCGTTCTGTGCGATGATCCGGCCCCAGGCCTTGTAGTTGCCGTCGTAGCACGACATCGACGCCATGCCGCCGCCGTGGATGTAGTAGACGCCCGGCAGGGGTCCGTGGGATGTCCCATTCCCGTTGGGCACGATCATCTGGACGTTGATCGTGTTGCCGTCGGGCGACGAGACGAACGTCTCGGTCGAGATCGTCAGTCCGTCCGAGGGCGCGATCTCCTCTGTGTCGCTCATGCCCAGGAAGGCGGCCAGACCCTCGCGCATGGCGACCGCCTCATCCGAGTTGGCCTGCGCCAGGATCTCGTCGCGGCTGGCCGCGTCGGGCTGGCCGGGAATGTCCAGCTCGCCGAACATTGTCTTGATGCGAGGGTCGATCCGTGGGTCTTCCGAGAGCTTGCTCATCATCGCCGCCTTCCAGCCGGTCGCATGTCTGGGCATAAGCTACTACTCGGCGAGCCCCTGTCCCTGACTTGCTCAGAGCCTGCACCCGACTCGTTCGGGGGACCCGCTCGGCTCACGCCCTAGCCTGAGCGGAACCGCACAAGGGAGAGGACGCCACGCATGAGCAACATTGCCATCTGGGTCAAGGTGAAGGTCAAGCCCGAGGGGCTGGACAAGTTCCTGCACGCGATCGAGGTCGACGCGCTCGGCTCGGAGGCGGACGAACCCGGCTGCCTGCGATTCAACGTCCTGCAGGACGCCGCGGACGAACTGACCTACTACTTCTACGAGGTCTACGAGGACGAAGCCGCGCTCGACGCCCATCGCCAGGCCCCGCACTACGCCGTCTGGTCCGCCGCCCGGGACACGCTTGACGGCGACATCGAGATCACCCGAACCGCAACTGTCTTCCCCTCGGATCAGGGCTACTGGTCAAAGGGCTGAGCGGGTCAGGTACCGGGGGAGGGCTTGAGTTGGAGAGGGAGGCCGGCGGCGATGAAGGTGACTTCATCGGCTTCGGCAGCAAACTGCTGATTGACCCGGCCGAGTTGGTCGGAGTAGTCGCGGGCCAGCCTGTTCACCGGGACGACCCCGAGGCCGACCTCATTGCTGACCACGATCCAGGACGCGTCCCCGGCCTGGTAGCAATCGAGCAGACGCCCGGTCTCGTCGAGCACGTCGAGGTCGGCCTCGGCCAGCATCAGGTTGCTGACCCAGATCGTCAGACAGTCGAGCAGCACGATGTCGTAACCGTCGGCGACGGGCGAGAGATCGCCGACGATGTCCAGCGGGGTTTCCAGCGTGTCCCATTCTGACGGCCGATCCTCGCGATGCTTCTGAATCCGCGCCGACATGTCGTCGTCCAACGCCTCGGCCGTGGCGACGAACAGCACTCGGCCGTCGCCGCTGCGCTCCTGCGCCAGGCGCTGGGCGTAGCTGCTCTTGCCGGCGCGCCGACCGCCTAGGATCAAGGACAGTCGTTTGCTCACGGCTCATTCCTCCTCGGTTGGGTCAAGGTTGTCCTGGTGGGAGGTGTCGTTCCACAGTTCGAGGACGCCGGTCTGGGGATAGCTGCGCACGATAGAGAGGGCGGCGACATCCAGCCGCACACGCCAGAAGTGCTCAGGTGGCAGATCGAGCAGGCAGACGAGCAGCGCACGCAGGCTGCCGCCGTGCCCAACGACCAGCACTGCCTCGCCCGGCGCATGGCGTTGCATGGTCTGTTCGTGGAATCGGCGCACGCGCTCCAGCACATCGAATGTGTTCTCGCCGCCCGGTCCGGCAAAATCCTCGTTGCGACCGGACAGCCGGCGCGAAAATCGATCGGCGTCGCGGGCCTCGACCTCCGCAATGGTCAGGCCTTCCCACTCGCCATAGGAGAACTCGCGCAGCTCCGGCGTCGGAGCAATAGGTAGTGCCGTCTCACCGACCAGCAGTCGCGCGCTCTGCATCGTGCGTGAGAGGTCGCTGGCGTAGACGGCTGTGAATCGGGTCCCGTGCAGTCGCCGGGCCAACGCCGCGATCTGGCGGCGACCTCGCGCGTTGAGCGGGACATCGGTCTGTCCCTGGATGCGTTGGGCGCGGTTCCAGTCCGTCTCGCCATGCCGGACCAGGTACCAGGTCAGGGGCTGGACCTGCTCTTCCGGTTGGAGCGGTGCATCGTTGGTCATGACTCCATGCCTACCAGAGGGGCGCGTCGAAGAGGTCGAGCAGGGCGGGTGCGAGCGCAATGCCCAACAGCAGGGCGAGCACTTCGCCCAGCTCGTTGACCGCACCGTAAGCGTCGCCGGTCATGCCGCCGAGTTTGCCCGCGATCCAGCGTCCCAGGCCCAGCGCCGCGACCGAGACTGCGGCCAACAGGACGAGTCCACCGGGACCCAGGAATACTGCCGATGCAGTCGCCGTCGTGACGAGTCCAAGCGCCAAGTGCCACCAGCGGCCGTCCTGCTGGAGTGGCGTGCCCACCCCCTGGGCTCGCGCGTAGGGGAAGGCGACCATCGTCAGCAGCATCCCGAAGCGCGACAGGCAGGGGAAGACGAGCAGCAAGCCGATGCGCGCCGCCTCGGGCGCGCTGGCCAGCAGGCTCCACTTGGCCGCGATCAACGCCGCGCCGCCGATCACGGCGAACGCGCCAACGTGCGTATCGCGCAGAATGCGCAGCCGGTCCTCGGCCGTGTACCCGCCGAAGAGGCCGTCGCAGCAGTCGAGAAATCCCTCGGTATGCAGCGCGCGGGTCAGGATCAGCAGCGCCGAGAGCAGCAACGCGCCGACGACGATCGGCGGCAGCCCCTCGCGAGCGGCTGCGTCGAGGCCAACCAGGGCCGCGCCCAGCGCAAGTCCGACGAAAGGAAACCAGGCGCGCGCCGCGCCGGTCGGCGCCTCGCCGGGCGACACGACCGGCAGGATCGTAAGGAAGCCGAACCCGTGCCGCAGGCTGCTCACTCGCGAGGCTCGTTCGCCGCGTCCGAGACTCCCGCTTCGCCGAAGGTGGCCATGTCGTTGAGGCAGGCGGCCGCCGCATCGACGATGCCCATGGCCAGCACTGCGCCCGAGCCCTCGCCCAGGCGCATATCGAGGTCCAGCAGCGGCTTCAGCCGCAACTGCTCCAGGGCGATGCCGTGTCCGCGCTCAGCGGAACGATGGCCGGCGATCAGATAGTCCCGGCTCGTGGGCACAATCGACTGCGCGATCAGCGCCGCCGCCGCCGTGATGAAGCCGTCCAGGACCACGGGCGTGCGCCGCGAGGCTGCGCCCAGCACGACCCCGGCCAGGATGCCAATCTCGAATCCGCCGAGCGTGCGCAATACGTCCATGCCGTCCGTCGGGTCGGGCCGGTTGACGGCAATCGCCTGCTTGACCACCGCGACTTTCCTGGCAAGCTGTTCGTCACTTCGCGACGCGCCTCGGCCAGTGACTTCCTCCGCGGGCCGCCCGCAGAGCACCGAGACGATTGCGGCGGCGGAGGTCGTGTTGGCGATACCCATCTCTCCGACGCCGATGATGTCGTCGTAGGCTGCCGCCGCGCGCGCGATCTTGGCGCCCGCGTCGAGCGCCGCCTCCGCCTGTTCCAGCGTCATCGCGGGGCCCTCGGCAATGTTCTGCGTCCCGAACCCGAACCGCAGCGAGACCAGCTCGTCCGACGGACCCACCGGCACGGCGACTCCGGCGTCGACGATGGTCAGATCGACGCCGGCTCGTTCCGCCAGCGCGTTGACTGCCGCGCCGCCTTCGAGGTAGTTCTGCACCATCTGCGCGGTGACCTCTTGCGGGTAGCTGCTCACGCCGCTCGCGGCGACGCCGTGGTCGGCAGCGGCCAGGATCAGCTTCTTGCCATAGGCGCGCGGATGCTCGTCGCCCTGCATCCCGGCCAGCAGGATCGACAGCTCCTCCAGGCGTCCCAGGCTGCCCGGCGGCTTCGTTAACTGCCGCTGGCGCCGCTCCGCCGCCGCCATGGCTTCGCGGTCAAGCGGTTCAATGACCTGAAGGATGTCGTCGAGCATGATCATCTCAACGGCTCCCCGCTCTCTAGAACTCGATGCCCGGCTGGGCCTTGATCCCCTGGTCCGCAAGCGGATGCTTGACCAGCGTCATCTCCGTGACCAGGTCGGCGTAGTCGATCAGTTCCTGCGGCGCGTAGCGTCCGGTGATGATCACGTGCATCGACTCGGGACGCCGCTTGAGCGTGTCGATCACATCGTCCACGGCGACCCACTCGTAGTGCATCGCGTAGGTGAACTCGTCGAGCACGATCAGGTCTTCCTCGCCCGCCAGGATCGCTTCTTTGCAGCGTTCCCACTGGTCGACGGCGAGGGCAGTGGTTTCATCCATGTCTTTGGAGAGCCAGGTGAAGCCGTCGCCCAGCGACTCGATCGGCAGGCCAATCCGTTCGGCTGCGCGGTGCTCGCCGAAGCGAGCGGTCGAGTGCTTGATGAACTGGAACATGCGCACGTTGAAGTTGCGGCCCCAGGCGCGGAAGAGCACGCCCAGCGCGGCCGTCGTCTTGCCCTTGCCGGTGCCCGTGTTGACGATCACCAGTCCGCGGCGAACGCGCGGACCACGGGGGGCGCCCCGTTCCGGCGGCTGAGCTGGCTTCCTAGCTGATGACACCTGTGGCCTCGCTCTCTTCGCGGCGCGGGATACCGGCTTCCCCGGCGGACGCAGTCTCGCCGACGCCGTGGTCCTCGTCGGACTCATCGTCCACGGCGGCGATCAGGCTGACCATCAGCGCGCCCGTCGCGGGGTCTGGGTGGATCTCGGAGCGGACGCCGAATGCGTGTTCGATGACCTCGGGCGTGAGCACCTCCGCCGCCGAACCCTCGGCCAGCAGCCGACCCTCCGCCAGGACGACGAGCCGGTCGCAGAATCGCGCAGCGAGATTGAGATCGTGGATCGCGGCGACCGCCGTCAGTCCGCTGTGGACGAGCCGGCGCACGAGCGTCAGGATCTTGAGCTGATGCAGGATGTCGAGATTGGAGGTCGGCTCGTCCAGCAGCAGGACTCTCGGTTCCTGCGCCAGCGCGCGGGCGATGAAGACGCGCTGACGCTCGCCGCCCGAGAGCGTGTCCAGGGTTCGCTGGGCAAAGCCATCGGTCTCGGTCAGCATCATCGCCTCGCCGGCGATCCGGTCGTCGTGCTCGCCCTCGACTTGCAGCCGTCCCAGGTGCGGGTAGCGGCCCATGAGCACGAGCTCGATCGTCGTGAACCCCTGGGTGTAGGGCGCGATCTGGGGAACCAGCGCGAGCGTCGACGCGATCTGCTTGGCGCCCAGCGAGCGCAGGTCCTCGCCTTCGAGGCTGATCGCACCCTGGTCGATCTTGAGCACGTTGGAGATCGCGCGCAGCAGCGTCGACTTGCCTGCGCCGTTGGGACCGATGAGTCCCACGAACTGTCCGCGCCCAGCCTGTAGATCGACGCGGTCGAGCAGCCGCTTGGCCTCGACGCTGAAGGTCACCGCTTGCGCGTCGATCACGGACGGCGAGACGCCATTCGGCGAAGTCACAGGTCGTTCTCCCTTCGGCTGCGCGTCGGTCACAGCGAGTAGACCTGTCGCTTGTTGCGGATCAGCAGGAAGATGAAGAACGGCGCGCCGACGAACGCGGTCAGCACCCCCAGGCGGAACTCGGCGGGCGCGATGATCGTGCGCGCCACCGTATCCACGGCAAGGACGAAGACCGCGCCGCCCAGGGCGCTCATCGGAATCAGGACCCGATTGTCCGGTCCCAGCAGCAGCCGCATGATGTGCGGGATGACCAGGCCGACGAATGCGATTACGCCGCTGACGGCCACCGCCGCCCCGGTCGCCAGCGCGGCCGTGACCAGCAACAGCACGCGCATCCGACCGACGCGCACGCCCATCGAGCGCGCCTCGTCGTCGCCCAGCATCAGCAGATTCAGGTCGCGAGACATCAGCAACAACAGGAATGCGCTGCCGAGAATCAGCGGCGACGCGATCCGGGCGTGGTCCCAGGAACGCGAGTCGAGTCCGCCCGCGAGCCAGAACAGCACCTCGCGCAGCGCCTCGTTGTCGGGCAAGAACAGAATGATCGCCGAGACCACCGCGCCGAGGAAGGCGTTGATCGCAACCCCGGCCAGCAGCAGCGTGGCCATCGAGAAACGGCCGCCGACCGCCGCGATTGCGTAGACGAGGAACGCGGCCGCGATCGCGCCGACGAAGGCGAACACGGGCAGCGCCATCAGAAAGAGCGCTGCCGTCCCCGTCGAGATCGCCACGACCGCCCCGAGCGCGCCGCCGGCCGAGACGCCGATAATGCCCGGATCGGCCATCGGATTGCGGAACAGCCCCTGCATCGTCGCGCCGGCCAGGCCGAGAGCAATCCCCACTGAGGCGCCCACGACCAGCCGGGGCAGGCGGATCTGTTCAATCACGAGTTGCTCGGTGCGGCCGAAGTCGGGCACGTCAATGCCGAATGGCGAGATCAGGATCCAGGCCACGTGGCTTATCGGAATCTCGACGGGACCCAGGCCCAGCGAGACCAGGCCGACGACGATCACCAGCGCGAGCAGCATCACGGTACCGACCGCGAGCCGAGCTCCGACGCCCATCCGCCGGTAACCGCGCAACGTCGGCCGGCGAGACATCCAGGAGGGACGGGACATTCCGGTAACGGCCAACAGATAACCTCCAGCGTCTCCGCTGGAGGTTGTCGGTTCGACCTGACCGGCTCTGCCAGTATCTGGCGCCCGGAGATCGAGGGACCTCTCTGCTGCGGAGAGTTGTCACCTCATCGTCCAGGCAGGTCTCCTGGCTCGCGGAGGGAGCTTGCCCAGCGCTCTTCCCGTCGACGCTCGGTCGACAGTGGACGCCGTTTCCCTTTCCGGCTCGTTCGAGCCCCGCTCACAGTGGCGCCACCGCGGCGGATTTTCACCGCCTTCCCTATTCTCCCGGGACGGGCACCTGGGCGATAACAGCTGAGCGAAGGCTAACACAGGCAGGCGACGACGCCGGCTCTAGGCCGTCAGTCGATGCCCAGCACGCCGTAGTGGCCATCGAGGATCAGACGGATCGAGACGTACACACCGATGATCGGAATCAGGATCCAGACGGCGTTCGGGCCGAGCACATAGATGGTGAAGTCGCGCGCCGTGAGCAAGGGACGCTTGCGTCCGACGAAGAAGCTGACCAGGTAGAGCGAGGACGCGTAGACCCACTGCCAGAACAGCATCACCCCGAGAATCCCGGCAGCCATCGCCGGAATCACTCCGCCGGTGTAGGCCGCGTACAGCATCAGCGTCGGCGCGATCGTCACGAATCCGTTGCCGATGTCGATGTTGAAACCGTACGTGTTCCGATCCGCGTAGGCCGAGTCGTACATCGAGTACGTCGCCCAGACCTCGGCCCAGATGGTCGGAGAGAGCGCGCGTCCCAGCGGCACCCGGCTAGTCAGGAACACGAGGGCCGGGGTGCGGCCGCCGTCACGCTGCCACTCACGCCAGTACTCCGCGCGTTGTTCAATCTGATCGCGGCGGAAGTACAGACATATCTCCCAGTAGCAGATCAGCAGATTGACTGAGAAGAACAGGCTGAACAGGAAGTGGAAGGCGTCCAGTCCGCCGTACAGCGCGTAACGGGCGCCGATCCCCGGCACGGCCAGGAGCATGATCGCGAGCACGCCGAGCAGAGCGGCTGGCGCGTTCCATCGTCCGGGTTGCTCGCTTCCGTCGATCAAGCTGCCCGCCCTCTCTCAGCCCGAAGTTCAACCCTGCGCTGCCCCGCCGACCAGGTGTGCAGGATAGCGATGCGACATCGCCGCCCGACGGACACCTGTGCTGCCTTGAAGCTCCCAAACGCACGCCCTATTGTCTGGTACATATTCCTCGGCGACGACCGAGCGCCCATCGCGGGAGCTACATGACCTCAGATGCACCTGATAGCCCAACCGGCACCGCCGACCCTCCGGTGTTCCTGACCGGGGCCGCCGGACACGTCGGGGCCAATCTCGTGCGTCGGTTGCTCGACGACGGCGTCGGAGTCCGCGTGCTGCTCAGGCCCGAGGACAACAACGACGCGTTGGACGGACTTGACGTCGAGCGCGTCTATGGCGACATTCGCGACCTGGACGCCACCAGGCAGGCGATCGCCGGTTGTCACCGCGTCTATCACACCGCCGCGCTCGTCTCGACCATCGACGGCGACGACGCCCACCGCCGCGACGTGTTCGAGTCGAATGTCGTCGGAACGCGCAACGTGCTCCAGGCGGCACGAGAGTTTGATACCGGACGCGTTGTCGTCACCGGCTCCTTCAGCGCCGTCGGCTACGACCTGGACGATTCCTCCATACCAACCAGGGAGACAATGCCGTTCTATCCGATGGAACGCACGATGCCCTACGAGCGCAGCAAGGCGATGGTCGAAACCGAGTGCTGGCACGCGGCGGCGGGTGGACAGGATGTGCTGATCGCCACCTCGTGCGCGGTCGTCG
>JAPPBK010000235.1 GCA_026705105.1 Chloroflexota bacterium
AATCGTGCCCACGTTCACGTGCGGCTTCGTCCGCTCGTATACCTGTCGCGCCATCGTTCGCTCTCCTGACTCTCGAATCGCTCGCGAGCTGTCGTCGTCTCACGCGTCCGCGGACGCCCTATCGGGCCTCCGCCAACACGCTCTGCGGAACTTCCTCGTAGTGGTCGAATTCGATGCTTGCGGTCGCCCGACCCTGCGTCATCGAGCGCAGCGCCGTCGTGTATCCGAACAGGTTGGCCAGCGGCATCTGCGCCTGAATGATCTGCACCGTGCCGCGTTCCTCGGTGCCATGCACCGATCCGCGGCGGCTGGACAGATCGCCCGCCACTTCGCCGAAGTACTCGCGCGGCGTCGAGATCTCTACCCGCATCATCGGCTCAAGCTGCACCGGAGCCGCCTTGCGCAAGGCTTCGCGGAAGCCGATCGAGCCCGCCGTCGCAAACGCCATCTCGCTCGAGTCCACCTGGTGATACGAGCCGTCGGTCAGCGCCACCTTCACATCCACCACCGGGAAGCCGCCGACCACGCCCGATCGCATCGAGTCTTCGATTCCCTTGCGCACCGAGCTGATGTACTGCTGCGGCACCGCGCCGCCCACCGTCTCGTCCTCGAACTCGAAGCCCTTACCCGGCTGATTCGGCTCGACTCGCAGCACTACATGACCGAACTGGCCTCGACCGCCGGTCTGGCGCACGAATCGGCCCTCCGCCTCCGATGTCCGGCGAATCGTCTCGCGGTAGGACACCTGCGGCCGGCCCACATTGCACATCACCTTGAACTCGCGGCGCAGTCGATCCGCGATCACCTCCAGGTGCAGCTCGCCCATCCCCGAGATCACCGTCTGCGCGGTCTCGTCGTTGTACTCGACCCGGAAGGTCGGGTCTTCCTCGGCCAGCTTGCGCAGCGACGCGCCAAGCCGATCCTGGTCGTCCGCGCTCTTCGCCTCGATCGCAATCGAGACCACCGGCTCCGGGAACGAAATCTGGTCCAGTAGGATCGGCTCGTTGCGGGCGCACAGCGTGTCGCCGGTGAACGTCTCCTTCGGGCCGACAAACGCGGCGATGTCGCCGGCCGTGACCCGATCGATGTCCTCGCGCGAGTCCGCGTGGACGCGCAGCAGCCGACCGACGCGCTCGTTCTCGTCGCGCGACGAGTTGTAGACCGCTTCGCCCGCCTGCAGCGTGCCCGAGTAAATCCGCACATAGGCAATCCGGCCCACGTACGGGTCAGTAACGATCTTGAACGCCAGCGCCGCCAGCGGTTCCGACGGATCGGCCAGGCGAGTATCCGGACCGTTTCGTCCCACGCCCTCGACCGGCGGCACCTCGTCGGGCGCCGGCAGATAGTCCACGATCGCGTCCAGCAGCCGCTGCACGCCAACGTTCTTCAATGCCGAACCGCACAACACCGGGGTGAAGGCATTGGTGATTGTTCCCCGTCGAACCGCCTTGACGATCTCATCCACCGACAGCTCATGGCCCTCGATGTAGGAGATCATCACCTGTTCGTCGAAGTCCGCGATCCGTTCGATCATCGTCTCACGCCAACGACCCGCGTCGGCGACGTAGTCCTCGGGGATATCGCCCTCGGTGGGCGGCGCGTCGCGGTCGGCGCTGAAGAACCAGGCGCGCTGACGGATCAGATCGATCACGCCCTGGAAGTTGTCCTCCGAACCGATCGGAATCTGCACCGGAACCGGCGTCATCCCCAACCGCTCGCGGATCATTTCCATCGTCCGCCAGTAGTCGGCCCCGATCCGATCCATCTTGTTGACAAAGCAGACCCGCGGCACTTCGTACTTATCGGCCTGGCGCCAGACCGTCTCCGACTGCGGCTCGACGCCGGCTACCGCATCAAACACCACAACGCCACCGTCGAGCACCCGCAACGAGCGTTCCACTTCAACGGTGAAGTCCACGTGACCCGGTGTATCGATGATGTTGATCGTGTGATCGTTCCACTCGCAGGTCGTCGCCGCGGCCATAATCGTGATGCCGCGTTCCCGCTCCTGGTCCATGAAGTCCATCACCGCGGTGCCGTCGTGCACTTCGCCGATCTTGTACGTGATCCCGGTGTAGTAGAGGATCCGCTCGGTCACGGTCGTCTTGCCCGCGTCGATATGCGCGATCACGCCGATGTTGCGGAGTGACGAGATGGTCGGATCGGCGGCCATGTCTGCGGTGTCCTCTGCTCGGCTCTCTGCTCGTTCGTCGCCTGCGGCCGGCCTACCAGCGGTAGTGAGCGAACGCCCGGTTCGCCTCGGCCATTCGGTGCGTCTCTTCGCGCCGCCGCACGGCGGCCCCGGTGTTGCTGTATGCGTCCAGCAGCTCGTCGGCCAACGACAAATGCGCCGGTCGCCCCTTGCGCGACTGCGCCGAGGTCACCAACCAGCGAATCCCCAGCGACGTGCGACGATCGTGCCGAATCTCAACCGGCACCTGGTAGGTCGCCCCGCCAACTCGCCGAGGACGCACTTCCATCTCCGGCGTGATGTTGTTCAGGGCCTGGTCAAACACCTCCAGCGGATCCTGCCGAACCCGCTCCTCGAGGATGTCGAACGCCTTGTAGACAATCTTCTCGGCCGTGCCCTTCTTGCCGTTGCGCATCAGCCGATTAATCACCATCTGCACCCGCTGCGATCCATACACCGCATCAGGGCGAATCTCGTGGCGGTCGGGCCGTCGTCGTCGCGGCACGGTTCCTCATCCATCTCTAACGCGAATCGGCAGGTCTGGACCTAACCGAACGCAACACTAAAGCGACCACCTGTCAGTGGGTGGCCGCAGTCGTCAATCCTGCCGTCTTGCGAGTTCCGTACTTGGAACGCCCTCGCTTCCGCTCGGCTACGCCAAGCGCGTCGAGCGCGCCGCGCACCACCTGGTAGCGAACGCCCGGCAAGTCACGGACCCGGCCGCCGCGAACCAGCACAATCGAGTGCTCCTGCAGCGTGTGACCCTCGCCCGGAATGTAGGCCGTGACCTCGATCCCGTTCGTCAGTCGCACGCGGCAGACCTTGCGCAGCGCCGAGTTCGGCTTCTTCGGGGTCACCGTGCGCACCGCCGTGCAGACGCCGCGCTTCTGCGGCGAGCCCGAGTCCTGCGAGGTTCTGCTGGTCAGCGCGTTGTAGCGGAACCGAAGCGCCGGCGCCTTCGCCTTCTTGCGGGTCTTCTTGCGTCCCTTGCGGGCCAGCTGATTGATGGTCGGCACGGTCGCTGCTCGTCTTCCGCTCGGTGGCTTCGCATACCTTCGCCGTCACGACGGCGCTGGCACGAATACAGGGTCAAAGCCGCTGGCTGATCGGGCCGGCCCTGGCCGGCGGTCATCAGCCTCAGGTCGGCCTCGACCCTTCCCCGCGCCCGTCGCACCGGCGGCAGACGCGTGAAGCACCACGATACCCCAACTTCAACCGGCCCCGCAACACGAGCGCTGGGCCCGTCCGTTGCCCCGCCATCACCCTCTGTTGCCAAGCTGTCAGACGGGTCACCTCTCATACACGTGCTACACACCCGCGTACGAGTGCAACCCCGTGATCCACAGGTTCACGCCCAGGTACGTGAACATCACGGCGAAGAACCCCAGCACCACGATCCACGCCTTGCGCGCGCCTCGGAACAGGCGCAACCAGCGCCCGTGGATGTAAACGGCGAAGATCAGCCAGGTCACCAGCGCCGCCGTCTCCTTCGGGTCCCAGCCCCAGTACCGACCCCACGCGTCATTGGCCCAGAATGCTCCCAGCGCAACCCCGGCGCCCAGCAACGGGAATCCGACCAGCACCGCGCGATAGGTCAGCTCGTCGCATCGCGCCTCCGACGGCAACCAGGCATAGCGCCCGCCCCGCTCGGCCACGGCGTTGGGAAACCCCTGCACCAGGTGCATCGCCGCGCCGCCGAACGCCACCGCAAGGACGGCGTACGAGAGAATCATCAGCGCGACGTGAATCGTCAACAGCGTCGGACTCTGCAGCGCCGGCACCAGGATGTCCTGACCCTCGCTCGGAAACGCCAGCGCCGACCCGTACAACCCGCAGGCGACCGGCAGCACGAACGCGCCCGGAAGCCTCGTGCCCGATCGCAGCTCGAAGATGCCGTAGAGCAGCACGATGGCAATGCCAAACGCCATCGAGAACTCGAACAGGTTGCTGTACGGCGCATGGTTCAGCGCCAGCGAGCGCATTACCAACCCGACGATCCCGAGCACCGCCGCCGCCCACAGGCTCAACGTCGCCACCCCGCCCAGCGTCGGCGAACGCAGTGGAGCGGGTTCCGTCACGCCGAAGGACGGGTCGGTCGCCACCACCCGGCGCGGAGCCCAGGCCCAGCTCAGGTGCAGCTTCGGCTGCATCGCATACACCACGTAGGCCAGCGCGGCGCAACCGGCGGCGACAAAACTCCCCCAGAGCAGGAACAGCGCGCCGTCAGCCATCGCTCGCCTGCTCCGACTCCCGCGCCTTCGCCTCGGCCCGCAGCGCCTCCGAACGGCGCGGAGGCTGCGCCTCGCCGAACGTCAACCGGCGGAATCCCTCCGCCCATGGCACTCGACCCGCGCGCGCCGCCATCTCCGAGCGACGCTGCATCCGCTTGACCATCTCATCGCGATTGGCCGCCTGCACCTGCGACGCATGTCGCAGCAGCGCATCGATCCTGCGACCCTGTTGCTCCGATACGTCGACGAAGAAGTTGGGCTCGTTGCTGCCCGCCAGCAACACGGTGTTGACCCGCACCGGTTCAATACCGGTCGCGACTTGCTCCGCGTAGGAGTTGGCGTTGCGGGCCAGCGGAAATGCGGCATCCAATGCCGCGATCCCCACCGTCCGGTGATCACGATGGTTGAATCCCCGATACCCGTCCCAGGTGATCAGCAGCTCGGGCCGCACATCGCGCAGCACGCGCACCATCTGACCGCGAAACTCGGAGCCGTCCTCCACGTGGCCATCGGGCACCCGCAGGAAGATGCAGCGCCGGATGCCCAGTTCGCGTGAGGCCGCCTCCTGCTCCGCCTCTCGCAGGGCCCCGAGATCCGCCGGACCCAGCTTCGGGTCCTTGGTGCCCTTGTCGCCGCTCGTGACCAGGCAGAAGGTCACATGCCAGCCCTCATCCGAGAGCTGCGCCACCGTACCGCCGCAGGTGAACTCGATGTCGTCCGGATGGGCCATGACGACCAGCGCCCGGCGCGCCTCCACAGCCGCTTCGGCGTCAGCCATGTCGACTCCTTGACCGAGCCTGCAACGCGTTCAGCTCGCCGCCACCAGCAACGACTCAACCGGATCCGGACAACACGACTCGCGCTGACGGTTCGATGCGTCCTGCTCGCGCAGCAGCCCTTCGTACAGGTCAAGAATACTCGCGGCCACGCGAGGCCAGGCAAACACCCGCATCTCGTCGACCGCCGCCCTGCCCATCCGCGCCCTCAACGGGTCGTCCGACAGCAGCCGCCCGATTGCCCGTGCGAAGAGCTCCGGTCGGCGCTGCGAAACCAACGTCCCCGTCTGTCCGTGGCTGATCGTGCTGGCCAAACCGCCTACCCGCGTCGCCACCGCCGGCGTGCCCGACGCCATCGCCTCGACCGCCACTAGCCCAAACGACTCATACGCGGACGGCACCGCGCACACGCTCGCCGCCCGATACAGGTCCGGCAACCGCTCGCGGCCCACCGCGCTGGCGAACCTTACCCGGTCGCCCACGCCGCCAGCCTCGGCGAGCTGTCTTAGCCGCGCGCGTTCCGACTCGTCCCGCTCGTCGCCGCCGACGATCCAGAGCGTCGCGTCGCATCGTTCCTCGATCATCGGCAGCGCCCGAACCAACAGGTCGGCGCCCTTGGCCGGCTCCAGGCGACCGATGAACAGGATCCCGGGACCGTCGAGCGCGCCCAACTCCGGCAATGCCTCCGCCACGCGCCGACGCGCCGCTTCCGTTCCGTTCGGATGGAACTTGTCCAGGTCCAGCCCACAGGGAACGACCTGCACCCGCGAGGCCTCCGCGCCGTACTGGCCAATCAGGTAGGCGCGTTCGTGCGCGGTCGCGCTGATTACGGCATCGGAACAGTCCACGACCCGCCGCTCGCCCGCGATTCGCAGGCGCGGCTCCGGCTCTTGGAACATCTGCTTGACCGCGCCCAGCGTGTGGAACATCGCGACGTGCGGGCTTCGCCAACGCCGCGCCAGTTCAACGCCGCTCAGGCCGGACACCCAGTAGTGAGAATGGATCAGGTCATAGTTGTCGTCCCCGTTGGTCAACTCGGCCACGCCCTCGGTGAACTCCGCCACGTGCCCGGCCACTTCGATCGGCGGCAGCGGCTCGGACGGTCCCGCCGCGACGTGGAACAGCCGCACGCCCGGCGCGAGCGTCTCAACGCAAGGCGCGTCCGCTCGATCACGCCGCGTGAAGACGTCAACCTCCCAGCCCATCGCGCCCAACTGGCGCGACAGTTCGGCGACGTACACGTTCATCCCGCCGGCCTTCGTCGTGCCCGCCCGGGCCAGCGGCGACGTGTGCGTCGACAGCACGGCCAGTCGACGTGGACGCCGCAGCATCACACGACCTCCCGAGTCAGCCGGATCCGTTGGACCACCGCGTCGCGGCCGCCGAGCTCATACTTGTACGGTTCATCGCCACGCAAGAAATTCACGCTCGACATCCCCCGCTCGACCGCATCGCGGATGCACAGCACCTTCGATCCCAGTCCCGCCGACAGGTCGCGAAACTTGGGATCGTAGCCACTGTTGTACAGCAGTAACTGATTTCGGGCGACGAAGCACAACACCATCGCCGCCGCCTCGCCCGAGATTGACATCACGTACAGCCGCAGCACGCCGGCCTCGGACAGCGCGGCGGTCAGCCGCTCGAAGAACATGCGCATCTGCTCCGTCAGAAACACTGCCTTGTCGCCCCTCGAATCCGCCATCATCGCCATCAACTCCGGCATCCGCGCAGCGACATCGCCCGGGGTCTCCGCCGACTCGAACGCCACCGCTCCGCCCAACTGGCGCAACGGACGCAGCTTCCTCCGCACTTCCCGCCGATCTCGCGATCGCAATCCCGACAGGTACTCGTCCCAGCCATGTTCGATGCTCACCGTTGGACATACCGCCTCGTCGCTTACGTCTACCTGCCAACCTCGCTCCGACGCAGCCGCGAACGCATCGACCCATCCGGATCCAGGCTCCAGCCCGCGGAACTCGGCCTGCGCCGCACCCGCGCCTTCGAGCCGCTCCAGCACCGCCTCGGCCAACACCGCCTCGTGCCCCGGTTTCGCCGCCGGTCCCAGGTAGTCCGAAATCTCATGATCTCCGGCAAACGACCAGTGCGCGCCGCAGCGCTTCAGCGGCGCAAGTCCGATCAGCTCGCCGGTTCCATTCTCCAGTCCCAGCAACTCCACCTCCGCCTCGCTTGACTCGCCAAACACCGACCACCACGTCTGACCAAACTCCGGCGACGAGAACGGCATCGCATCCGTGGCGCGGCACAAGCCGCCCCAACGCTCGCCCAGTTCGGTGAATCCTCCGCGAATCACGTTCAAGGTCACAGGCGCTGCGTCCCAACCAGCGAGAGGAACTCCGCCCGCGTCTCCTCTTGCTCTCGGAAGCTACCTCGCATCGCCGACGTGAGCATCCGCGAGCCCGGCTTCTTGATCCCGCGCATTTGCATGCACAGATGCTCCGCCTCAACTGCCACTCCCGCGCCCTGAGGCTGGAGCGTCTCCATCAGCATGTCGGCAACCTGCGCCGTCAAACGCTCCTGCAACTGCGGACGCCGGGCGATGGCGTCAACCAGCCGCGCCAGCTTCGACAGGCCAACCACCCGGCCGTTGGGCACATAGCCCACGTGCGCAACCCCGTGAAACGGCATCAGGTGATGCTCGCACATCGAAAAGAACGGCACATCCCTGAGGATCACCATTTCGTCGTGACCCTCCTCGAACCCGACCGACAGCAAGAGTGGAATGTCCACCTCGCGCCCGCCCAGCGTTTCCTCGAACGCGGCTACCACACGTCGCGGGGTGTCCAGCAATCCCTCGCGGGCCGGATCCTCGCCCAGCGCCAGCAGCAGCTCCCGCACCGCTTCCTCGGCCCGCTCCCGATCGACCATGTTGTTCATCCCAGACCCTCCCCGATCACCGCCGCCGCCGCCTCGTACTCTTGGCCGATCTCAGTGATGTCGGCGCGAATCGACTCGATCGCCCGCTCGGGGTCCTTGAGGCCGTGTCCCGTGATCGTGCAGACCACTCGCCTCCCCACCAGCGATCCGTCCCCATGTTGCGCCAACAGCCCCGCAACCGCAGCCGCCGAGGCCGGCTCGCAGAACACGCCCTCTCGGCTGGCCAGCATGCGGTAGGCCTCGAGTATGTCGTCATCGCTGACCGCGATGATCGCCCCGCGCGATTCGTCTCGCGCCGATATCGCCCCATCCCACGAGGCCGGCGATCCGATCCGAATCGCACTGGCGATCGTCTCCGGCTGCTCGACCGGGCGGCCCAACACCAGCGGGGCCGCGCCCGAGGCCTGCGCGCCCAACATCCTCGGCAGCCGCGACGAACGCTCGGCCTGGAAGTACTCACGATACCCACGCCAGTAGGCCGTGATGTTCCCGGCGTTGCCCACCGGAATGCAGTGCACGTCGGGCGCGTCGCCGATCTGATCCACGATCTCCATCGCCGCCGTCTTCTGACCCTCGATCCGGTATGGGTTCAGCGAGTTGACCAGCGCAACCGGCAGGCGCTCGGTCAGTTCCTGCGCCGAGCGCAGCGCATCGTCGAAGTTGCCGTCCACCGCCAGGATCTTCGCGCCGTGCGCTGCCGCCTGGGCCAGCTTGCCCTTGGCGATCCGCCCTTCGGGCACCAGGACGAAGGCACGCAAGCCGCAGCGCGCCGCATAGGCCGCGGCCGAGGCGCTCGTGTTGCCGGTCGACGCACAGAGCACCGCGTTTGCACCCTGTTCGACCGCCTTGGCCACGGCAACCGCCATCCCCCGATCCTTGAACGATCCGGTCGGATTGCACATCTCCAGCTTCAGCCAGACTTCGTCCGCTCCCGTCGCCTGCTCCAGGCTCGCGGCGCGGACCAGCGGGGTGCTGCCCTCGCCCAACGTCACCTCGGGCGTCGACTGATCGACCGGCAGCCATTTGGCGTAGCGCCGCAACACCCCAGCGCCGCTCCAGGGTCCCGCCTGCAATGCGCCGCTAGTCATCGTTGCGCACTCGCAGGTATGACTTCAACTCTCGGATCTCTTGCTCCAACTCCTCGATTTGCCGCCGCCGGACCTGCTCCTGCAGCGACACAAACCGCTCCTGTTCTTGCGCAGTCAAGCTGGACACGCTGTCGATTCGGTCGCCCAGCGACGACACCGCCCGCTCCCGTCTCGCATCGCGAACGCGGAGCTGCTCGCCCATTCGCTCGATGTTGCCAATCCGCTCCTCGATCGCCTCGAAGCCGCGTTGAACCGACGAGACCACCGTCTTCGATGCGTCCAGCGCCTGGAGTGATTCCTCCACTCGACCCCGCAACGCGTCCACATTCGTCTTCAAGTCCTCCCACTGCTCCGCCGTCTCCTGAACCCGGCGCAGGCTCTGGTACGACACTTCCAGGCGCTCCGTCAGGCTCGCCAACTGGCGCTCAAGCGTCTCCGTGCGGCTCTCCAGCGCGCTGCCTTCGCTCGCCGCCCGGCGAAGCCCATCCGCATTGGCCGAGATTCTCGCGCCTAACGCCACCTGGCCATTCTCAATCTGCGACATCCGGTGCGCCGTCTCGCCGCCTTCCGCGTTGACCCGTCGGATCGACTCGTCGAACACTTCCAGCCGTTCGCGCAAGTCGGACAGCGCCTTTTCGCTCGCTTGCAGCCGACGCATTGCGTCGTTGCCCGACTCGCGCACGCCGTCAATCTCTTGCCGCGCCTGCCGCACCGACGCATCGACCAACTCTCGATGCTCGGCCATCTCTCCGCTGAACCGATTCATCCGCTCTCGTAGATTCTGCAACTCGTCGAGTTGACGCATCGCTGCGGCGATTTCGGAGCTCAGCGACAGTGTGTTGCCCCCCAGCTCGCGCAAGCGTTGGTCAAGCGCGCTGATCTCCCGCTCTTCGCGCACCCGCGCCTGGGCCAGATCCGCGGTCCGCGTCTGCAACCCGCTCAGCGATTCCTCATAGCGAAGCCAGCGTCCCTCGCCCTCGTCGCTTCGATCAGTCGTCACGACCGTCCTCGATCCGTAGGCGCACGCCCAGTTCAATCACGCTGCCGGAATCCTGCAGCCGCTCGAGTACGCGATCGATTGCGCCGTCCTCGCAGGCGTGAGTCGTGATGATCAGGTCGGCCGACTGTTGTCGTTCCGGGTGCGGTGTCTGCAACACCGAGGCGATGCTGACTCCTTCCGCCGCAAACACCGCCCCCAGTTCGGCGAGCACGCCGGCTCGGTCGGGCACCTCAACGCGCAGATATGTCCGTACGCAGATATCCGCCAGCGATGCCAGTTGCGGCGCCGAGTCCATGGGACGCGGCAAGCGCGGCCGCTGGCCAGAGGCCAGTCGACCGGCCACGTCCAGGATGTCGGCCACCACTGCGCTCGAAGTTGGGCCCGAACCGGCTCCCGGACCCTCGAGCACCACCGAACCGATCAGATCGCCTGAGACCGAGACCGCATTCAATACGCCCTCCACTGCTGCCATCGGATCGGCCAGCGGCACCAGCGTCGGATGTACCCGCAGGTCCAAACCGCTCGACGTCCGACGCCCGGTCGCCAGCATGCGGATCGCAAAGCCCAGATTGCGAGCGTGGACGAAGTCCCGCGCCGCGAGCGAGCGAATCCCCTCTCGATGCACGTCCTCCGGTCCGACCGTCACATGAAACGCCAGCGATGACAGGATCGCCAACTTGTACGCCGCATCGACGCCGTCCACATCGCTGGCCGGATCCGCCTCCGCGTAGCCCAGTCGTTGCGCGTCACTCAGCGCGTCGGTGTAACTCAAACCATCCCGCGACATCGCCGTGATCATGTAGTTGGTCGTGCCATTGATGATCGCCCGCACCGACGACACATCGTTGGCCTGCAAGTCGCGCTGCAACACCCCGATGATCGGAATCCCGCCGCCCACGCTCGCCTCGTAGCGCAACTCCACCCCTCGTCTCTCCGCCAGCGCCAACAGCGCCGGCCCCCGCTTCGCCATCACTTCTTTGTTGGCGGTCACCACCGACTTGCCAGCCGACAGCGCCGCCTCGATACACTCCGCCGCCGGAGACTCGCCGCCGATCAGTTCCACCACGATGTCAACGTCGTCGCGCGTCGCCACTTCCGCAGGCTCGGCAGTCAGCGCTAACCCGCTATCCGCCAGCGACGAACGGGCCGCCACATTGCGCACTGCCGCCGCGCGCAGCTCCAGCCTGCGGCCGCAGCGACTCTCGTACGCCTGCGCGTTGGCTCGCAACGCATCGAGAACGCCGCCTCCGACGACCCCAAGCCCCAGCAAGCCAATGCCCAGCGACTCACCCATCAGGCGTCGGTTTCCTCGCGTACCGCCGCGTCCGGCGGTTCCGCTGACTCTGCCGCCTCCGGCGGGTCCGCCGACTCCGCCTCTTCGGGCGCTGCCGGTTCGCCAGCCGCCTCCGTCGCCACAGTCTCCTGCGGCTCGACCGCGGCGTCCTCTTGAGCAGATGCCTCCGTCGCCTCCGTCGCGGCAGGTTCCTCCGATACGACCTCGGCATCCACCTGAGCAGACACCTCTGCAGACATCTCCGGTACGTCGGGAGCGACAGGCGCGAGGGCCTCGACGGGCTCGGCAGGCACCGCAGCCTCCGGCTCGGCGCCGCCCTCGGCCGGCTCCGACGGCGGTGCGTCGTCCAGCTCCGCGCGCATCGCCCGCTGGGCCATCCGCGTCACCATGCGGAACCGCGAGGTCTGGCGCATGTGCTCGGCCGTGTACGGCAGCAACGCGATCTGGCGCGCGCGCTTGATCTCGCGCGCGATCTTGCGCTGATCCTTGGCCGTCAGCCCGGTCTTGCGGCGCGGTTCGATCCGTCCGCGGTCGGAGATCAGCTTCTTCAGCCGGTCGACGTCCTTGTAGTCGATCGTCGCCACTTCCTGCGGCGTGAAGACCGGTGCGCGCCGGCGTCGACCACGACGCCTCGTGCGCTCGATCATCTGCGGCAATCGCTCGCCCGCGTCGGGACCGGGGCGAATCACGGGCGTCGGCGCCGGAGCGGGCGCTGCGGCCGCCGGCGCGGGTTCAATCTGCGGTTCCGATTCAGTCGTCATCCATCCATCTCCACTGTGTTGTGTCGAGTCTGTGTCAAGCGCCCGTCGCAGGACGCGGAATCACCTATTCGAACGGCAGATCCCCGGCATCGGGCCCGCCGCCAACGTCGCCGGGACCATCCTCCCAGTTGCCTCCCCCGCCACCACCGAAGCCGCCACCACCATCGCCGCGACTTCCCAGCAACACCATCTCGTTCCCCACTACCTCCGTGGTGTAGCGAGTGTTTCCTTCTCGGTCCTGCCATTGGCGCGTTTGCAGACGGCCTTCGATGTAGACCTGCCGTCCCTTGCTCAGATACTGTCCGGCAATCTCGGCAAGACGCCTCCACAAGACGACTCGCACCCATTCGGTGTCTTCACGTTGTTCACCTTCACGAGTCTGATAGCGCCGGTTGCAGGCGACGTTGAACGTCGCCATCGCGTCACCGTTCGCCGTGAAGCGCATCTCGGGATCCGCACCCAGATTCCCGATAATCATGACCTTGTTGAGACTCGCCATCAGAACACCCCCACGCTTTGCGTCCGCAGGCTAATGGTCGCGGCGCACGATCAGATGGCGCAGCACCTGCTCGTCGATCAACAGCGACTGCTCCAACTCGTCGCGGCGCGAGTCCGGCCCGCCGTCGTAGTGCGCCAGCAGGTAGTGACCCTCGTACGACTGCTTGATCGGATAGGCCAACCGACGCCGACCCCAGTCGATCACCTCGGTCACGTCGTTGCCGAACTCCGTCAGTCTGCCGCGCAGATGCGCCATCCGCTCTTCGACCTGCTCACCCACGATATCGGGGTGCAGCACCACCATGATCTCGTACTCGGTGTCTCCCTGCGCCATGTCTCGCTCCTCTGGTAGTCCGGTTCGGTGTTCAGTTCGAGATCCCGGGAATCGGGAAGCTCGACGCGAGGTCGCGCACGTCGGCGGCCACTTGCCGGTGCTCGTCCACGTCCTCAATCTGGTCCAGTACACGGCTGATCAGCCCAGCCACCTGCGACATCTCGTCCTCGCCCATCCCGCGAGTCGTCAGCGCCGGGGTGCCGATGCGGATACCCGAGGTCACCGTCGGACGCCGCGTGTCGTATGGGATCGTGTTCTTGTTG